>JAQBZT010000050.1 GCA_027622355.1 bacterium
TGCGGCGTATATTTGTATGCGGGCTGGCGACAGACTACTGTGTCCGTGCGACGGCGCTCGAGGGCCGGGAGGAAGGTTTCGAGGTCATTGTCCTTGAAGATGCGATTCGCGCCGTCGAGGTCCATCCCGGCGATGGGGAAAAGGCACTCGAGGAGATGAAAAAAGCGGGCTGCGCTTTCGCCGTTTCGGGTGAAATTGAGGGTATTGAGGGATAAAGGAGAATTGCGTGGGTCTTGTTCGGGTCCAGGTGCCGGCGAGCACGACGAATCTCGGGCCGGGCTTTGATGCCCTCGGGGTGGCGCTGAACCTCTACAACCGGGTCGAGCTCGACGAGCTCCCCTGGGGGGTTTCGGTGCATGTCGAGGGCGAGGGGCGCGGCGAGATCCCGCTCGATGATTCGAATATTTCCATTCAGGCCATGAAGCGGGTCTACGACCGGGTGGGCCGCTCCTTCCCGGGGGTATGGATGAAGCAGCGCAACCACATCCCGCTGGCGCGCGGCCTCGGGAGCAGCTCGGCCGCCCTGATCGGCGGTCTCGTCGGAGCGAATCACATGCTGGGAAACCCCTTGGGCGAGGAAGCGCTGGTCGAGTTGGCCGTCGAAATGGAGGGTCACCCGGACAACGTGGTTCCGGCCCTCCTGGGCGGTTTCACCATCTCGGCCATTGATGAGAGCGGGCGGACCCGCTACGCGCGTGCGCCGGTCGTGGAAAAATATCTGTGGGTGATCGTGGTGCCCGGCTTCGAGGTCAGCACCAAGGCGGCGCGCCAGAAGCTGCCGAAAAATGTTTCGCTTTCCGATGCCATCTACAACGTGCAGCGGGTGGCGATGCTCATGGCGGGATTTTCCACGGGATCGGACAGGCTCTTCCAGGAAGCCATGCAGGACAAGCTGCACCAGCCCTACCGCGCCGGGCTGATGGGGCCACTCGAGGAGGTTTTCGCCGCCGCGCGCGAGGCGGGCGCGCTTGGCGTCAGCATCAGCGGGGCGGGACCCTGCGTCCTCGCCATTGCCTCCCGGCAAGCTGAAAATGCCGGAAAAGTGGGGAACGCCATGCGGGCGGTCTATCTGCGCCACGGCATCCCGTGCCGGATGCACGTCCTTCGCATCTCCTCCCGCGGGGCCCATGTGCTGGGCGGAATCAACGCCGCCAGCGCCTGAGCAAACAGTCTAGCGCGGCCCCCCGTTTTCCGCCCGCCGCACTTTTCGCCGACGCAGGAACCAGCCCAGGGCCAGTCCGCCGGCGCCCACCACGAAGATGAGAAGGACCGCCGCCTTCACGTTTCCGATCAGCGCCCGGAGGGTGTCGATTTGCGCGCCGAAATAAAAGGCGGCGAACAGCAGAATCGGCACCGTCAGAAGAGCGGCCGATCCGTCCAACAGGAGAAACTGAAAAGGGGACATCCGGGTGATACCCGCGGCGAGAAAGGTCGGTGCGCGCAAGCCGCTGAGAAAGCGGCCGAAGAAAACGGTTTTTTTCCCGTGCCGCGCGAAGAAACCCTGTACCTTCTCCATGCGGCGGCGGTTGAGCATTCGCTTCAGGATCGGCTTGGTGGATGCGCCGGGCCCGATCCAGTATCCCATCGAGAAGATGAACATGTCCCCGACGAGCACCCCCGCCATGTTCACCCCGAGCGCCGCCCAGAGATCAATGATGCCGAGATAGGCGAGATAGCCCGATATGATGATCGGGATATCCTCCGGCAGCGGAAGGCCCAGCCCACACAGAAGCAGAACCAGAAAGATTCCGGCATAGGTGAACTCGGCGAGATAGCCTTCGACGACTCCGAACATCTTGGCCTTGTGTATGCGGGCAGAGGGAAAGCGGAATAGCGTTCTTATTTGGGCCCCACCGCTTCGAGCATGTTGCCGTCCGGGTCCCGGAAGAACACGATGAACCGCCCCGGCACGACTTCGGTAATCTCCCCCTCGATCGGCACGCCCAGCGCCTTGAGGTCGTTGTAGGTTTTCTCGACGCTTTCCACGGTGAAAGTGATGTAGCGGTACCCGGTGGCGGCATCCACCTTTCCGGTGCCGGCGGGCGGTTTTGAGTCCGTCTGGACGACTTTCAACTGTACCTCTCCCGCCTGGAAAGCCTTGAACGCGAAACGGCCCGAGGCGCAACCCGCCTGCCGGGCCTTTTCGGCCGTGATCTCCACTTCGCGGACCACCGGGAGCCCCAGCTTTCCGCCGTAGAATTCCGCGGCGCGCTCAATGTCCTGCACGACGATGCCGATGTCGATAGATTCTTTCGTCATTTTCAAGACGGACATGAAAAATCTCCCAAGACCAGAAGAAAACAGACGCCGGGCCATCCGTGCCGGCAGGATTTTCGGAGCAGAAGCGAGATTACCACTCCGCCGGGCCGGGCGACAATCAGGGCGCCTCTCTGGCGCGCGGGACCGGATATCCTGTACCTTTGGGGTACAGCATCAGCCGAGACGAGGGACAGGCCCGCAGACGTATTGCGCCGGGCGGACTTTGGCTTTCAGGAAATCACGGAGGAAAAATCGAATGCGCCTTGAGGGGAAAACGGCCATCGTCACGGGCGGCGGCGGCGACATCGGAAGGGGAATCGTGCGGGCGTTTGCGCGCGAGGGCGCCAGGCAGCTCATCGTCGATCTGCGCGAAGACGCCGCGGCGAAGGCGGCCGCGGAAGACGGAGGCGCTGGCTCCCTCTCCCTGGGCGCCGATGTGACGAAGGAGAGCGAGGTTAAGAAGATCGCCCGGACGGCCATCGAACAGCTCGGCCGCGTGGACATTCTCGTGAACTGTCACGGCAGGCCCGCCCGCATTCTCGGCAACCCGATCGACCGCCTGACCCTCGATGAGTGGGAAGGCGTGATGTCGGTCAATCTGACGAGCGTGTTTCTGCTCTGCCGCGAGATGGCGCCCCATTTCCGCGAGCATCGTTACGGGAAGGTCATCAACATCGCCTCGATGGCCGGAAGGCGCGCGAACGAAAACGTCATCCACTACGCGGCCTCCAAGGCGGGAGTGATCTCCTTCACCCAGTCCTTCGCGAAAGAGATGGCCCGCTACAACGTGAACGTGAACGCCATCAACCCCGGCCTGCTCTGGACGCAGCTCTGGGAGAAGGGCCACGGCGTCCTCTTGGCGCAGGACGCGGACGAGGGCGCGCGGCCGACATCCCGCGAGGTGTTCGACAACTTCGTGAAGGCCGCGGTCCCGCTCGGGCGGGAGCAGACGCCCGACGACATCGGCAATCTCGCGGTCTATCTCGCCAGCGATGAGAGCCAGAACATGACCGGACAGGCCCTCATGCTGGCCGGCGGCGCCTGGATGTCTTAGGCGGGAAAGGAGTTTTGCGATGAAAGCGGTGGTGCTCAAGGAATTCGGCGGGGTGGAGAATCTCGCCGACATGGATTGGCCCGAACCCAAGGCGGGCGAGGGGCAGGTCAAAATCCGCGTCAAGATGGTCTCGGTCAATCCGACCGACTTCAAGGCGCGGCGCGGCGGCAACCAGGGGGCCGTGCCGATGGTTCTCGGGCGCGACGTGGCGGGCATCGTCGAGGCGGTGGGCGATGGGGTGAGCGCCTTCGCCCCCGGAGATGAGGTGATGAGCTACCTGCCCCGCTTCGGCGACAGCGGCGGGGAGGGCTACGCCGAGTTCGTATCGATCGCCCAGGAGTTCGTCCAGAAAAAACCGCCGAAACTCTCCTTTGCGCAAGCGGCGGCGGTGCCGTTGGTCGCACTCACGGCCTACGAGGCGGTGGTCATGAAGGCAAACGCCGGGAAAGGGGATTCCGCCTTCGTCGCGGGCGCCGCCGGCGGGGTGGGGACGATGGGTATCCCGATGCTCCGCCACCTCGGCGCAAGCCCGATCATCACCACCGCGGGGAGCGATAAGAGCGCCGCCTACATCCGGGACCGGCTCGGCGTGCCGGAAGAGAACATCCTCCGCTACGCGGGTCTTTCCCTCGATGAGATGGCCGAGCGCATCACCGCCATGAACGGCGGGCGGCTTCCCCGTCTTTGCTTCGATTTCGTCGGCAAGGACATGAAGCGGCTCTGCGCCCAGGTGGTGGACTACTGGGGCCACATCGTTTCCATCGCCCCCGAGCCGGGCGATCCGATCCCCGAGTTTTTTCACTCCCAGCAGGGGCCGCTCTTCTCGAAATCGGCCTCGTTTCACGGCGTCTTTCTGCGCGCCCCCGTCCGGGGCGGGGGGAGGCCCTACTGGGGGACCTATCAGGCGGCCCTCGGGGTCATCCGCGAGTGGCTCGAGGCGGGCCACATTCAACCCCCCCCGACGGAGGATCTGGGCCCGCTCTCCGCCGCCGGGATCGCCGAGGCACACCGCCGCCTGGAGGCGGGCCACACCCAGGGCAAGCTTGTCCTCTCGGTGGGGTGATTCCTGTGCCGGGGAAGGGTTGTGGTAGCCTTTTACTGTCATGGCGGACTCGGCTGGAAGAAGACAGTTCATGAAGCGCGCGGGGCTCTTGGGGCTTGCGGCGGCAGCCCTCGCGGCCGGATGCGGCCGGATGGGGCTCGGCATCAAGGCGCCCGCGCCGCCGCCGCCCGAAGATCAGGGCCTCATCTCGAGCGATCCGAAGTCGCTCTACTGGGCCCACGGCGGGCCCGGCAAGTGGTTCAACCCCTGGTGGCCCAATCCGGGCACCCGGGCCAACCTCCTCAAGTGGAAGTTTCTCTACCGGAACGATTACGCGCCCGGCAGATGGCTGCCAAGCAAGGTGGCCCGCGTCGAGAACGCGGGGGATTATCTCGGCCAGACGGAAAGCTCGGCCTCGATCACCTGGGTGGGCCACTGCACCTTTGTGGTGAAGGATGGGCCCGCGACGCTCGTCACCGATCCCCACTTCGGCCCGCGCGCACTCGTTTATGCGCGCCACCACCCCCCCGGCGTCCCGCTCGGGAAGGTGCCGGGCGATGCGGTCGCGATCCTTTCCCACAACCATTATGACCACATGGACGCCTGGACGATTGAGAACATCAACCGGGATGTGAAATGGCTGGTGCCGAAGGGGCTGGGGACCTTCATCCGCGAGCGCGGCGGAGACGCGAAAGAACTCGACTGGTGGGAGAGCGCCGAGGCGGGGGGCTGGCGGCTCACCTGCCTGCCGGCGCAGCACTGGTCGAACCGCATCGGGATGGAGCGCGATGCCACGCTGTGGTGTTCCTGGATGGCCGAGCGCGCGGGAAGGCGCTACTACTTCGGCGGGGACAGCGGTTATTTCCAAGGCTATAAAGAGTTCGCCCGGAAGTTCGGCCCCATCGAGGCGGCCATGCTTCCCATCGGGGCCTATGAGCCCCGGTGGATGATGCGCTACCCGCATCTTCATCCGGAGGAGGCGTACCGGGCCTTCCGCGATCTGGGGGCAAAATACCTGGTGCCCATGCACTGGGGCACCTTCGATCTCACCGATGAGCCCATCGATCTGCCGCCGAAGGTTCTCCGGGAGGCGATGGAGAAGGCGGGCGGCGACCTCGGCGCCCTGCGCATCATGTCGGTGGGGGAGCGGTGGCACCTGCCGGGATAATTTTTTTCTCATTTTTTTGACAAGGAGATTCGCCATGCCCCTCGTTCGCGTATCGTCTTTCGGCATCCCGCCGGAGACGAAAAAGAAAATCGCCAAGGAAATGCACGATGTCATCATGAGCAACACGAACGCTCCCGAGGAGGCCGTCTGGGTGATATTCGACGACGTGCCGCCCGAGAACTGGATGATCAAAGATTCGATGCTGAGCGAGAAGCACCCCCGCGAGATTTTCCAGGGCTGAATGCAAGAGGGGCAAGACCGGAAGGGAAAATAGATGCCGCGCACGGAGGACGACGTGCTCACCCCGCCCTGTTTCGCGGAGGCCCTCCACGGTATAATCAAGGGGTCGGCGCTGCACCGGCTCGATGCGGGCGGCCACAACAGCGGCCGCCGGGGCGTTCTGGGGGAGAGCCGGGACGCGGCCTGAGGTTCGATGAGGAGATGCCCTTGAGCGATACGCCGGAAAAAGAAAGAGAAAAAGAGAAAGATAAAAAGAAAAGCCCGCCCCTGCCGGGCTACTCCGAGGAGACGGCGGCCCACCGCCTGCTCGGCCGGGCCTTCGCCAAGCTGGGCCACGAGCGCGCCCCCGCCTATCCGGGCGACAAAAAGGACGAGAACCTCGCGAAAGAGGCGCTCGGCGCGGGCGAGCGGGAGGCCCCCATCTACGAAGCCAGGGAGCGCAAGCGCCGCAAGCCCAAAAAGCCCCTCAAGGGCCCCGATGATTTCTACATCTCCCCGTAGGGGGAGCGAAATTCGCCCTGCTCCGTTGACACCCCGCCCCCGCGGTTAGACACTTCGGGGGCGGTTTTTCGCGGAAAACCTCTCCCTGCGGGGATTTCGAAGGGAAGACGATGGCAAGCTCCTTCATGGCCGGGCGCATCGCGCGCGCGGGCCTGGGCGATATTTTCGAGAAGGTGGAGGCGGGCATCCGCCTCGGCTTCGAGGAGGGGGTGCGCCTCTACGAATCGGACGACATCGCCGCTCTCGGCTACATGGCGAACATCGTGCGCGAGCGGATGCACGGGAACCGCACCTACTACAACGTCAACAGCCACATCAACTACTCGAACGTCTGCGTCCTCTGGAAGGCGTGCAAATTCTGCGCGTTCGGCAAAAAAGAGGGCGATGCGGAGGCCTACGAATATTCCTTGCAGGAAATCTACAGAATGGCCGAGGGGCTCGGCCGCGGCCGGACGGAGTTTCACATGGTGGGCGGGCTCCATCCCGATCTTCCGTTCGACTACTACCTGGAGATGATCCACGGCATCAAGGAGATTCACCCGGGGTTGCACCTCAAGTGCTTCACCTCGACCGAGATCCGCTGGCTGGCGGATCATGTCGCGAAGATGAGCATCGAGGAGACCCTCGAGGCGCTCGTGCGCGCCGGGTTGGGCTCCCTCACGGGGGGCGGGGCGGAGATTTTCGCCGAGCCGACACGCTCGGCGATCTGCAAGGGCAAACAGTCGGCGGAGGATTGGCTCGAGGTACACCGCATCGCCCACCGGATGGGCCTGCGAAGCACCTGCACCATGCTCTACGGCCACATCGAGACCGACGCGGATCGGGTGGATCACATGATCCGCCTGCGCGATCTGCAGGACGAGACGGGCGGCTTCAGCACGTTCATTCCGCTTTCTTTCCACCCCGACAACACCCAGATGGCCGAGGTGCGGCCCGCAGGCGGGATTCTCGATCTGAAAAACTACGCGATCGGGAGGCTCCTGCTCGACAACATCGAACACATCAAGGCCTACTGGATCATGGTCGGCATCCCCATCGCCCAGATCAGCCAGCAGTACGGCGTGAACGATCTCGACGGCACGGTGGTGCAGGAGAAGATCTACCACATGGCGGGGGCGAAGACGCCGGAGAAGCTCGGCGTCGCCGAGATCCGACAACTTATCCGGGAAGTCGGCCGCGAGCCCATCGAGCGCGATACGCTCTACCGCGAAGTGGTCCGTGAAGGAGAGAAATGGTCGGTTCCCGCCTGAGACTCGGCACGGTTCCCTATCTCAATGCCAAGCCCCTCACCCTCGCACTGGAAGAGAGCCAAGCGGCGGAGCTGATCGTCATGCCCCCCAGCCAGCTCGCCGGCGCCCTCGAGGCGAATGCCCTCGACGGCGCGCTCGTCTCGACCTTCGCCATGTTCCAGCTCCAGGGCGCGGTCTACGTTCCCGGCGTCGGCATCACGAGCGCGGGGCCAGTCGAGAGTATCCGCCTTTACTGCCGAAAGCCCGTGGATACGCTCCGCCGCGTGGGGCTCGACAGCTGGTCGCTCGCCGCGGCGAACATGACCCGCGTCCTCCTCAAGCGAAGGTGGGGCGTCACGCCCGAGTTCGTCCCGATCGACCCTGAAGCCCCGCCGCGCGCCGACGAAAGCCTCGATGCCTTTCTCCTCATCGGGGACAACGCCCTGCGCGAGCCGCCGGGCGATCTCTACGTCATGGACCTCGGGGATGAGTGGACCGCCTACACAAAGCTTCCCTTCGTCTACGCGCTCTGGGTCTTCCGGCCCGGCGCCGGGGATGCGGCGGCATCCAGGATGCTCCGCGCCGCGAAAGAAGAGGGCGTCTCCCGCATCGGAGAGATCATCCAGGGGGCGGCGAAGAGTCATCCCTGGCTCGATACGGCCCAGGTCCGAGCGTATCTCACCGCGTGCATCGGCTACGATGTCGGTCCGCGCGAGGAGGAGGGGCTGAAGAAATACTACGAATGGCTTGTCGAGGACGCGCTCGTCCCCGACATCTGGACGCGCGGGCGCTTGCCGGGGGGGGAGGAGCGGGAGAAGATAACGGTTTCCACCCCGTCTTCCCTGAATCCGGAGGTCCCCGCCGTGGACGAATCCCTTTTTTACGCCGAAGCATATGAACTTTCAGAGCGCATCCGGAAGAAAGAGCTCTCCCCGGTCGAGCTGGTGGACGCCCTTCTTGCCCGCATCGGTGCGCACAACGATGACATCTTCGCCTTCAACGAGGTGGCGGCCGATCATGCGCGCATCGCGGCCCGTGCGGCCGGGGAGGAGATCGCCGCCGGCAAATACCGCGGCCCGCTTCACGGCATCCCCTACGGGGCGAAGGACATCATCAACACGGCGGGGATCAAGACGACGAACGGATCGATCCTTTTCAAGGACCATGTTCCGGCCGAGGATGCGGTGTGTATCGCCAGGCTGAAAGCGGCGGGCGCCATCCTCCTCGGGAAGACGAACACCCACGAGTTCGCCGCGGCGACCACCACCATCAACATCCACTACGGCACGACGCGGAATCCCTGGAACCGGGAGCGCATCGTCGGCGGCTCGAGCGGAGGCTCGGCGGCCGCCATCGCCGCGGGGATGGCCCCCCTCACGCTGGGCTCGGACACCGGCGGCTCGATCCGCATTCCCTCGGCCTTCTGCGGCGGGGGGGGCCTCAAGCCGACGCACGGACGGGTGTCCCTCACGGGCGTCTGCCCGAACACCCTGAGCCTCGATCACATCGGTCCCATGACGCGCTCCGCGCGCGATGCGGGCCTCATGCTCCAGGCCATCGCGGGCTACGACCCGAAGGACCCGCACAGCCGGAAGACCCCGGTGCCGGATTATCTCGCCGACATCGAAAAGGGCGCCAAGGGCCTGCGCGTCGCCCTCTCCCCCGAGGCATGGGGGCGGAGCGAGATGGACGCCGATGTCGCGGCCGCCTTCGATGCGGCGGTGGATGTCTTCCGCGGCCTCGGCGCCAAGATCGAGGAGCGGCCCTTCCCCTTCTACGATCGGATCATGAAGGTGGCCGGCCCCATTCTCGCGTCCGAGTTCCTCGAATTTCACCGGCCCCTCTACGAGAAGCATCCCGAATCCTACGGCCCCGAGATCGTGAACCGCCTCGGTATGTGCTTCGACGCCAAGGTGGACGACTACGTACGCGCTCTCCGGGAGCGCAGGCTCCTCCACCGCGAGGTGGGCGAGTGGTTCAAGGATTGTGACGTCCTCCTCACCCCCGGCGTTCAGGTGACGGCCGCCACCATCGAGGGCCTCAAAGTCATGCTGAACGGAAAAGAGACGGACTGGCTCTGGCTCCACCGGCCCTTCTCGCTGCCCCACAACCTGACGGCCTGCCCCGCGCTGGTGACCCCGATGGGCCTTGCGAAAGACGGCCTCCCGGTGTCCCTCCAGATCGTGGGACCCAAATGGGGGGAAGCCAAGGTCCTCCGCGCCGCGCACGCCTACGAGCGGGCGACCCCCGAGATCCGGGCCAAGCGCCCGCCGGGATTTTAGCGGGCCTCTGATACCGACATGAACTTCCAGCCGAAGGAAACACTCTCCAAAGAAGAGGTCGAACAGGGCCTCGCGTACGTCCTCCGGGACGGGATGGCGACCCATGCCGTCGTCACCCTGACGGCGGGCACGTTTCTCGTCGCCTTCGCCCTCCAGTTCGGCGCTTCGAATTTCGTCGTCGGCCTTCTCGCCGGCATCGGGCCGGCCATGCAGCTTTTGCAGATTCCCGCCATCTACATCGTCGAGCGGGTGCGCAACCGCCGTCTTCTGACCTTCGTCTCGATCATCCTGGCGCGGGCGAGCTGGCTCGTCTTCGCGTTTATTCCCGCTCTGCCCTTCAAGTGGGCGGTGCCCGTTATCATCGCCGGGCTGATGACGAACGGGGCCTTCGGAGCGCTTTCAAGCTGCGCGTGGAATTCCTGGATGCGGGATCTGATCCCCACGGGCTCGCTGGGCGCGTTCTTCTCCCGGCGGCTCAAGCTGGGCCTCGGGGTGGGGATCATCCTCAGCCTGCTGGGCGGTTTTCTCATCGACCACTGGGCCGCATGGTTTCCCGGGCGGCGCGTGTACGCTTTCTCGATTCTTTTCTTTCTCGGCTTCCTCACGGGGATGCTCGGCGCGTATTTTCTCTCGCGCACCCCCGAGCCGCTCATGGCCCCGGCCAGCGGCCCCTTCGGCGAGAACCTCCGAAAGCCCTTCCGGGACAAGAACTTCAAGCGGCTCCTGCGTTTCCTTGTCACCTGGAATTTCGCCGCGAATCTCGCCGCCCCCTTCTTCACCGTCTACATGCTCAAGCGCCTCGAACTCGACATGTCCCTCGTCATCGGACTGCTCGTCCTCAGCCAGGGGGTGAACTTCGCCCTGCTCCAGACGTGGGGCCGCATCTCCGACAGATTCAGCAACAAGGCCGTGCTGGGCGTGAGCGCTTCGCTCTTCATCCTGTGCGCCTTCGCGTGGACCTTCACCACGTTCCCCGAGCGGCACGCCCTGACGCTTCCGCTGCTCGTCGTCATCCACATCCTGCTCGGGATCTCGACGGCGGGCACCACCCTCTCCTCGGCGAACATCGGCCTCAAGCTCGCCCCGGCGGGGGAGGCCACTCCCTACCTCGCCGCGAGCACCATCATGAACAACATCGCCGCGGGCGTCGCCCCCATCATCGGCGGCATGTTCGCCGACTTCTTCGAGCAGCGCGAGCTTTTCCTCACCCTCTCCTGGCGGAGCCCGGACGAGTTCGTCCAGCTCCAGACCCTCAGCATCAACCACTGGGATTTCTTCTTCCTCCTCGCCGTCTGCGTCGGCCTCGTGTCGCTCTATTTTCTCTCCAAGGTGCGCGAGGAGGGGGATGTCTCCGAAAGGATCGTCGTGGGCGAGCTGATCGCCGAGGTCCAGCGGAACATGCGGAATTTCTCGACGGCGGGGGGGATGCGCCACATGCTTCAGTTCCCCCTTTCTCTCATCGCCCGGCGGCGCGCGAAACGGAGCGGCGAACAGGAAGAGGAGGACGCCCCCCTCTCCTGACCGGCCGCCCCCCATCTGCTAGGATGCTCCCTCTCAGGGCTTTCGGGCCCCATGATTTTTCATCGAATGGAGAAAGAAATGACCGGACCCCTCAAGCACAGCGACACAAGCAAAAAGCCCGGCGAGCGCACGATCGACAAAGAAGAGCTTCCCCAGCAGGGCCTTCTCGTCGAGCAGTACGCCGACTGCGAGGTCACAGACGGCGGCCAGCTCAAGGTCGGCCGCCACCGCGATTTCGAGGTCTTCTGCGACGAGCCCGCGTACCTCGGCGGAGAGGACAAATTCCCCCAGCCGCTCACCTACATCTGCATGGGGGTGGGTTTCTGACTCCTCACCCAGCTTGCGCGGTACGCGCACATGATGAAGATCGGGTTCGAGAAAGCCTCCTGCCGGGTCGAGATGGACTACCTCCTCTCCGGCTCCGTCCTCAAGGGCACCGTCCAGTCCAAGTGCACCGAGACGCGCACGTTCTTCAAGGTCGAATCCACAGCCGATCCCGAGAAGATCGCCAAGGTCATCCGCCTCGCCAAGCAGGGCTGCTTCGCCGAGAACATGATCAAGGAAGCCGTGCCCCTCCGGAGCGAGATCGAACTCAACGGGGAGAAGATGGATTTTGAGGGGTAGGGGCAGGATATTTCATTGAAATTGCTGGAATTTATTGAAACTTTGATTCTTCCAGATAGAGCTAGTATGATATGGGTGTTTAGAGCGAGAAGAAAATCTTCAGCTTTTTTTAAGGATGATTAGGATGGGAAAAGACGGAAACCGTAACAAAAATGGCGATAAAAATACCCATAAAGTTGCAGTGGCTCCAAGCAGCTTGCTCATTCCTGCCGGCAAGACCGCGTTGAAGAAAGCGAAGGCAGTTATTATGGAAACTTTCTCGCACCCGCTAGCTACTTCTACGATTACTGTTCGTGAGCATGGCGTGGCTGTTTCACGGGAAAATGCTTGGGGTGTATCTAAAAGAAAAAAAGCTAGTTAACCA
This sequence comes from bacterium, assembly GCA_027622355.1. NCBI lineage: Bacteria > bacterium. Next base: position 12,285 of record JAQBZT010000050.1, read on the forward strand.
CTAATGGCCCATCCTCCAGATGAAAATGAAGAGATATCTGAACCTGCCCTTCCTACTATTGTAACAAGTCATTTTAAGCTCATTTTTATAACTGTTTCGGCAATTACAATTGTTTTGCTGTTGGTTAGTATTTCCATTGATATTTTTGCGAGTGCGCCTTCGCCAAGATTGATGAAAGTGGCCGATAGAACTTGGCAATTGTTCGTTGGTGGGTTTGGGACGATGCTGGGGCTAATTGGCGGTAAATCTTTGTAACCAGAGAGAATAAATTCCGGGAAGATTTCCTCTCATGACCACGGCCACATCGGCATTTTATGGCGCGCTGGAAAAGGGCGCGGCGGGGGAGCGGCTCTCCTTTGAGGAGGGGTGCGCGCTCCTCGAGGGGCGGGACCTGGCGGCGCTCTCGGCGGCGGCGGATGAGGTGCGCCAGCGCAAGCACCCGGAGGGGATCGTCACCTACGTCGTGGACCGGAACATCAACTACACGAACGTCTGCGATGTCTATTGCACGTTCTGCGCGTTCTACCGCCCGCCGGGCGGGCACCCGGAATCCTATATCCGCACGCGGGATGAGATCGCGGAGAAGATTGACGCGCTCTACGCCGTGGGGGGGAAGCAGG
>JAQBZT010000051.1 GCA_027622355.1 bacterium
GGCGACCCTCCGCGATCTGGCGGTCGGGGTCCGGGCGGAAACGCTGCACGAGGAGGTGGAGAAAGCCCTCCGCGAGGGGGGGGGCGACCTGCTTGAATCGGTCCGCCTGTTCGATATTTATCAGGGCAAGGAGATGGCCGCCGCCGGGGAGAAAAGCCTTGCCTACTCTTTGGTTTTCCGGCTCCCGGCGCGCACCCTCACCGATGCCGAAGTGAATGCGGCCTTCTCCGACATCCTCTCCCTGCTCAAGGAGCGCCTCGGCGCCCGCCTTCGGGCTTGAGCGGTTTCCTTGACACCTCGGCAGGTGATACCTAGAATTTCTCTTTAACGCCCTTTCATTTCTCTTCGCGCCCGACGGGAAAAGCGGCCACCATGGTCTTAGATAAGCTAGATGCGCTTGAATCCTCCTTGTCCAAGGTTCTCGATGAACTCACCGAGCTTCGGCGCTCGCGCCAGGAGTTGGAGAGTCAGTTGGCCCAAGCCCGTTCGCAGGCGCAGTCTGCGGAGGAGGGACTCCGTGGCCGGGAAAGTGAGTTGAACCGCCTCCGGGAAGAGAACAGCCGCCTGCAGCAGGAGCAGGGCGAGGTGCGTTCCCGGGTCGAGCGGATTCTGAGCCATATTCCCGAGTAGGATCCCCTGGGCGCACCCAGCGCCCCGAAATGGCGGAGGATGGGAAATGGATCAACAGGACCAACAGAAGGTCGAGGTGGATATTTTCGGGCACATCTTGCGGCTCAAGAGCGATGCCGATCCGGAGTACGCCTCCCGTCTCGCGGCCTATGTGGACGAGCAGATCCGCAAGGTCTCCCGCCAGAGCAACGATCCCATCAAGGTGGTGATCCTGGCCTCGATGAACATTGCCAACGAGGTTTTCGAGGAGCGGAGGAGCCGCGAGGCCGAGGCTGCCGCTCTGGAGGAGCGCGCCAACCTACTGATTCAAAAGCTCGAACAGTCCCTCTAGTTTTTTCTGCCCCGTTTCGGGGCTTATTCTGTGTATCTAAAAAAGATGCTTTGGTGGCATAATAGGAGCCAGCGGTAGGATTTTGCCCTGCGGTGTGCGTGATGCAGTTATGCATCTTGACCCAGTACCAATAAAACGGGAGTTCTTCCCCGCGGTGGTGAGCCACTCTGCTTTGTGGGGATCGGCCTGAAGCTGCGGAATGGACGCCCACCTGGCGAAAGCTGGGTACATATGCTCTCTGCACACGGCATTAAAGCGGGGCTTTTTAGTTGTTCCTCCGGTCCTTGTCTCGATGAGAGGCAGGGACCGGAGGACGGCGCTCTCTGCCCGTAGGGGGCGAGGCCGCGGAGGCGGAACTTGAAGGACGCCTCGAGGGCGGACCCCGGCGAGGAGAAAGAGGCTTGGCGCCGCAGGATGCGGGAGCTTCGCGAGTCTCTTTCCCCGGAACGGCATGAAATCCTGAGCCAGTGCCTGTGCCGGCGGCTGGATGTGCTTCTCGCCAGTCTCAATGTCCGCAGAGTGGGAGTGTACTGGGCGGTCAGGGGTGAAGCCGATCTTTCCTCCTTGTGGAAAGGGGTTTCCTCTGCCGGGCGGGTGTATTTTTTCCCCCGTGTATCGGGAGACAGCCTCACCTTTCACCGGGTGCGGGACCCTCGTCAGGAACTCCGGCCAGATGCCTTTGGCATTCCCGCCCCGCCGGACGATGCTCCTCCTTCAGATCCTTCCGCGCTAGATGCTGTGGTGGCCCCGGGCCTGGCCTTCGATCTGTTTGGCGGTCGGCTGGGCCAAGGGGCGGGCTTCTACGACCGCTTTTTGGGGGGGCTGAATGCGCCGCCGGCCATGATTGGGGTGGGCTTTGGCTTTCAGCTCACCTGGGGTGAAAGACTCCCCCTGCACGCCGGGGATGTCTTGATGAACTGGGTGCTTACTGACCGGGAGGCGGTTCGGTGCCTGCCGTTTACATACTCTAGGAGTGAGAAATGACGACGATGCTATTGCTCGGGCTTGTCGCGGCGGCGTTGGGTGCTGCGGCCGGTTCGATGGTTGTGATGATTTTGGGCCGGAAGAAATCCGAAGGCGAGATCGAGAGAGCCCGGGGCGAGTTTGAAGAACGGGTCCGCCAGCTCGAGGCTTCTTCCGGAAAAGAGGTCGAGCGGCGGATTCGCGAGGCCGAGCTCAGCCACAAGGACGAGATGCTTCGCCACCGCGAGGAGGTTGAGCGCCAGAACCAGTCCCGTGTGGATGAGATCCAGAAGATCGAAGAGCGCCTCCTCCAGCGCGAGGAGACGCTCGATAAGCGGCGCCAGAGCCTCGATACGAAGGAACTTTCGGTCGAGCGCCGCGAGGGGGAGCTCTCCCTCCGGGCGGAGAACGTTCGCCAGGAGGAGAGCCGCATCAAGGAGCTGCAGTCACAGGAGCTGCGCAAGCTCGAGGAAATCGCCGGGATGAGCGCCGAGACGGCGAAGCATGAGCTCAAGGAGCGCTTCATGGAAGAGTCGCGGTTGGACATCGCGGCCGATGTGCAGCGGATGGAGAAGAAAGCGAAGGAAAACGTCGAGCGCGACGCCCGGCAGATGGTGGCGCTCTCGGTGGAGCGTTATGCCTCCGAGCACGTGGCCGAATCCACCGTCAGCGTCGTGGCTCTGCCCAGCGACGAGATGAAGGGCCGGATCATCGGCCGCGAGGGGCGGAACATCCGCGCCCTGGAGATGGCCACGGGGGTGGACATTATCATTGACGACACCCCCGAGGCGGTAGTCGTTTCGGGCTTCGACAAGGTGCGCCGCGAGACGGCCCGCCTCGCCCTCGAAGCGCTCGTTCAGGACGGCCGCATTCATCCGGGCCGCATCGAGGAAGTCGTCAGGAAGACCAAGAGCGAGCTCGATGCGCGGATCAAGGAGGCCGGCGAGCAGGCCGCCTTCGAGCTGGGCCTGGAGGGAATGATTCATCCCGACCTGATTTTTCTCCTCGGCAGGATGCGCTACCGCACCAGCTACAGCCAGAACGTTCTCAAGCACTCGATCGAGGTGGCCCACTTGTGCGGCATGATGGCCTCCGAGCTGAGGATGGACAACACCTTGGCGAAGCGCGCCGGGCTTCTCCACGACATCGGCAAGGCGGCCACCCACGAGATTGAGGGTTCCCACGTCCAGATCGGCTACGATCTCGCACGGAAATACAACGAGCCTCCCGAGGTGCTGAACGCCATTCTCTCCCACCATGAGGACGAGGAGCCCAACTGCATCGAATCGCTCCTCGTCAAGGCTTCCGATACGCTTTCGGCCGCCCGCCCCGGCGCCCGGCGCGAGATGGTCGAAAGCTACATCAAGCGCCTCGAGGCGCTCGAGAAGATCGGAGAGTCCTTCAAGGGGGTCGAGAAGTGCTTTGCGATTCAGGCGGGCCGCGAGATTCGCGTGGCCGTCTTGCCCGATGAGATCAGCGATGCGCAGGCCACCTTCCTGGCGCGTGATATCGCCAAGCGGATCGAGACCGAGCGTACCTATCCCGGGGAAATCCTGGTGACGGTCATCCGGGAGACGCGCCACACGGCGACGGCGCGCTGATCTGCCTTGAAAATTCTCTTTGTCGGAGACGTCAACGGACGGCCGGGCCGCCGGGTGGTGAAGAACCATCTCCCCGGCCTGATTGAGAAACACGCGGCCGATCTCTGCATCCTCAACGGCGAGAACGCCGCCGGCGGGTTCGGCATCAGCGAGGAGAACGTCGAGGAATTTTTCTCGGCGGGCGCCGACGTCATCACCACCGGAAATCACATCTGGAACCGCAGGGAAGCCTCCGAGCTCCTCTCGCGGGAGGTGCGCCTCCTGCGGCCCGCCAATTACCCCGACGGAACCCCCGGCCGGGGGCTGTTCGTGGCCGAAACCGCCTCGGGACCGGTGGCAGTCGTCAATCTCATGGGCCGGGTGTTCATGCCGCCCGTCAACTGTCCTTTCCGCGAGGCCGACCATATCCTCGAGGCGCTGGCGCCGGAGGTCCGCATCGTTTTCATCGATCTGCACGCCGAGGCGACGAGCGAAAAAGTGGCCATGGGATGGTACCTCGACGGCCGGGTGAGCGCCCTCATCGGCACGCACACCCATGTCCAAACCGCGGATGAGCGCGTCCTGCCGAAAGGATGCGCCTATCTCTCCGATGCGGGAATGACGGGACCGGCCGATTCGGTGATCGGCATCAAGGCCCAGCTTGCCCTCAAGCGGTTCCTCAGCGGGGTGCCGCACCGCTTCGAGGTGGCCACGGGCCCCGCCCAGTTCAATGGCGCGGTGATGGAAGTTGACGAGACATCGGGCCGGGCCCTCTCCATCGAGCGGATTGCCTTTCGCGAGGAGAGCGCGGAGGAAAGCGCTTCCTAGGGGTGTCCGTTTCTCTCGGCCTTGTACTGTTCGCGGACAATTTCCTCCCGGCGATGTTCGAGATTTTTCAGCTCGCCGATGAGGAACTGGAAGCGCTCGGTGAGGGAAGCGATCTCGAGGAAGGTCTGCTTTCTCTCGAGCGGCATTTCAATGGCCGCCCCGATGATGAAAGACAAGCGCGTCGGATGGTTCCGAATCTCATCCGGAATCTGGAGGATTTTCTTTTTTTTTTCGGCGAACAGTTCGAGAAGCTCCGCTATCAGATCGGGAGCGGGCGGCGCCCCGGCGTCGTCCTCCAGAAATTCCACCTCTCCGAAGGGGTAGGCGCGATCCTCTGTGGTGCTCAGGATTCGAAAGCGCCGATCGCCCTGCACCAGGATGTTCATCTTGCCGTCGGGATATTTCTCGATGACCTGAACGATCTTGGCCGTACAGCCCACATTTCGAAGGCCCCGCGCGTCGGCCAGGGTGATCCCGAAGGGAAAATCCCCATCAATGCACTCGCGGATCATGAGTTTGTAGCGCTCCTCGAATATGTGGAGGGGCAGCGGCTCCCCCGGGAGAAGCACCACCTGGAGCGGAAAGAGGCGCATGGATTGAGAGGACATACCGGAATCATACCGTGAACTCCTTATGTTTCAAATGCTCCGGGGAAAACGCTTTGCCGGGTAAGCTGGCGGCGGATGTTGGGGGTATGGTATTTTTCAAGGGCACTCCCACAGTTCCGGCCCCGAGATCGACTGCGCGCCTGCTTTTCTTCTTCGGCGGCGCGCCCGTGCAGGAGGTGAGCCGCTTGCCCAGGTCCCCGAAGCCAGAAGTGCTCCCCGGCGATGCCCGGGAGGAGGTGAAAACCCTCTCCGGGATCCCCCTCAAGCCCGTCTACGGCCCGGGCGATTTTCCGCCGGGCCATTTCGAGGAAGGCATCGGTGCGCCGGGACGGTTCCCCTTCACCCGGGGGGTGCGGCCGGACATGTACCGCGGCCGTCTGTGGACGATGCGCCAGTACGCCGGCTTCGGCAGCGCCCGCGAGAGCAACGCGCGCTACCGCTATCTCCTCGATCGGGGGCAGGCGGGTATCTCCGTCGCCTTCGACCTTCCCACCCAGATCGGCTACGACGCCGACCACCCCCTCGCGCAGGGGGAGGTGGGCAAGGTGGGGGTTTCCATCTGCTCGATCGAGGACATGGAGATCCTCTTCGAGGGAATCCCCCTCGACAAGATTTCCACCTCCATGACCATCAACGCCACGGCGGCGACCCTCCTTTGTCTCTACGTGGCGGTGGCGGAGGAGGGCGGGATCCCGCCCGAGGCGCTCCGCGGAACGGTGCAGAACGACATCCTGAAGGAGTACATCGCGCGCGGCACCTATATCTACCCGCCCGGCCCGAGCCTCCGCCTCATCACCGACACCATCGCCTTTTGCCGCGAGCGCATCCCGAAGTGGAACGCCATTTCGATCAGCGGCTACCACATCCGCGAGGCGGGCTCGACCGCCGTGCAGGAGGTGGCCTTCACCCTGGCGAACGGCATCGTCTACGTGAACGAGGCGGTACGCCGGGGACTCGATGTGGATGAGATCGGCGGCCAGCTTTCGTTTTTTTTAAATGTGCACAACGATTTTCTCGAGGAGATCGCCAAGTTCCGGGCGGCGCGCCGGCTCTGGGCCCGGATCATGCGCGATCGGTTCGGGGCCAAGACCGAGCGGGCGCAGATGCTCCGCTTCCATGCCCAGACGGCGGGCAGTTCCCTCACCGCCCAACAGCCGCGGAACAACGCCGTCCGGGTGGCGTTCCAGGCGATGGCGGCCGTTCTGGGCGGCGCCCAATCCCTGCACACCAACTCGATGGACGAGGCCCTCTCCCTGCCCACGGAAGAAGCGGTTCGCCTCGCGCTTCGCACCCAGCAGATCATCGCCGAGGAAACGGGCGTGGCGAATACGGTGGACCCCTGCGGCGGCGCCTGGGCCATCGAGGCGCTGACCGATGAGATCGAGCAAGGGGCCCGGGAGATCATCGATCGCATTGACGAGATCGGGGGGATGCTCCAGGCCATCGATCAGGGATGGGTCCAGGGCATCATTCAGGACAGCGCCTACGCCTACCAGCGGGCGATGGAAGAGAAAAAAATCAAGGTGGTCGGCGTCAACGCCTTCGAGGAAGGGGAGGATTCCGTCATTCCCACCCTCCAGGTCCGCCCCGGGGTCGAGAAGGAGCAGGCCGAGCGCCTCGCCGCCCTGCGGGGAGGGCGAAATGGCGGCGACGTTTCAGATTGTCTTGATACATTGCGGCGCGCGGCGCGCGGGCCGGATAATTTGCTTCCCCATATCCTGGAGGCCGTCCGCCGCCGGGCCACGGTGGGTGAGATCGCCGATGCGATGCGGGACGTCTTTGGTCTCTATCAAGAGAGGGCCGTTATCTAGGGGGGCGCTTCTGGTCCTCTCGGGCGCCCTTCTGCTCGGGGCGGGCGGCGAGCGCCTTCAGTTCTGCAGCCTCTCGGGCGGCATCCGGGTCGAGCGGACGGCGGGGGGCTTGCGGGTTGAGTACCTGGAGGGAAAAGGGTATCCCTTTGTACTTCGCGGATGGGCGCTGCGCTCCGCCCGCCCGCGGGGGGAAGGGGTGTGCATCGGCCTCCTCCGGCGTCCTCTGGCCCCCGGCCAGCGCAAGAATGTTCTCCGGGCGCGGGATGAGGTGTTCGAAACCGGCGGCCCCTTTCAGGAGAAGATCATCTACCGCCGGAGCGAGCGGGTGATCGAGCTGGGCGGCGAGCGGGTGAGCGTGGAGAGCCTTGAGATTCTGCCCCGCCCCAAAGACGCGGAAAGAACCGGCGGAAAGAAATCCGGCAAGGAGCCGAAATGACGGGCAACGAGATTCGGAAGAAATTTCTCGATTATTTCCGGGAGAAGGAGCACCAGCCGGTGCGCAGCTCCCTCCTGGTTCCCCAGAACGATCCGACGCTCCTCTTCACGAATGCCGGGATGGTGCAGTTCAAGGACGTTTTCACGGGGCTCGAAAAGCGCAGTTATGCGCGCGCGACCAGCAGCCAGAAGTGCCTCCGGGTGAGCGGCAAGCACAACGATCTCGAAAACGTGGGTCGCACCGCCCGCCACCACACCTTTTTCGAAATGCTCGGCAATTTCTCCTTCGGCGATTATTTCAAGGGAAAAGCCGTCGAATTCGCCTGGGAGTTTCTGGTGGACCGGATGGGCCTCGACGGGGACCGGATGTGGATCACCGTCTTCCGCGAGGACGATGAGGCGGCCGAGCTGTGGAACCGGAAGATCGGTGTTCCGGCCGAGCGCATCATCCGGATGGGGGAGAAGGACAATTTTTGGGCGATGGGCGATACCGGCCCCTGCGGCCCGTGCTCGGAGCTGATCTACGATCAGGGCGATCACATCGCGGGCGGCCCGCCGGGGAGTCCCGATGAGGAGGGCGACCGCTTCCTCGAAATCTGGAACCTCGTCTTCATGCAGTTCAACCGGGATGCTTCCGGCGAGATGAATCCGCTTCCCCGGCCCTCGGTCGATACCGGCATGGGGCTCGAGCGCCTGGCGGCCATCGTCCAGGGAGAGGTGAGCAACTACCACACCGATCTGCTCATGCCGGTCATTCGTTTTGTGGAGGATCGCTGCGGGGCCGACTACACCGCGAAGGCGCGCGGCGATGCCGGCACCGAACGGGATGTCTCCTTCCGCGTCATTGCCGATCACATCCGGGCGGTGTGCTTCCTCGTGGCCGACGGGGTGCTGCCCAGCAACGAGGGGCGCGGCTACGTCCTCCGCCAGATCTCCCGGCGCGCCATGCGGCACGGAAAGATGCTCGGCATCGAGGATCCCTTCCTCTTCCAGGCGGCCGGCGTCGTGGCCGACATGATGGGCGATGCCTTCCCCGAGCTGCGGGAGAACCTCACCTACATCGCCCGCGTCACCCAGGCCGAGGAGGAGCGCTTCGCCCACACCCTCGCCCAGGGCCAACCCCGGATGGACGCGCTGGCGGCCGAGACCCGGGCGGCGGGGAAAAAGGAGATCTCCGGCCAGGAGGTGTTCGTCCTCCAGGACACCTACGGTTATCCATGGGATCTGGCGTTTGAGACCGCCGCTTTTCATGATCTGACGATCGGCCGCGCAGGCTTCGACGCCGCCATGTTGCAGCAGCGCGAGCGCGCCCGTGCCCATTGGAAGGGATCGGGCGAGGAGGCGGTCTCCCCCCTCTGGCGCGAGGTACGCGAGGAGCGTGGCGGGACGGCGTTTCTCGGCTACATGGAGCTGGAGGCCGGGGCCGGGGTGCTTGCCATCGTGAAAGGCGGGGAGCGGGTGGAAAGCGCCGCCGCGGGCGATGAGGCCGAGGTGGTGCTCGATCGCACCCCCTTTTACGGCGAATCGGGCGGCCAGGAAGGCGATCGCGGCAGATTGACCTGGGAGGGCGGCGCGGCCGAGGTGCTCGACACCCAGAAGCCGCTCCCCGAGATATTTTCCCACCGCGTCCGGGTGCAGGAGGGAATCCTCGGGGCGGGCGTGAAGGTCACCGCCCAGGTGGATGGCGAGCGGCGCGGCGCCCTGCGGCTGAACCACACCGCCACCCATTTGCTGCAGTATGCGCTCAGACAGGTGCTCGGCGATCACGTCAAACAGGCGGGCTCCCATCTCGCGCCCGAGCGGCTCCGCTTCGACTACACGCACTTTGCCCCGCTCACCGGCAGCGAGCGCGATCGCATCGAGGACATCGTGAACGCGCGCATCCGCGAAAACGCCGCCGTCTCCACTGAGGTGATGGCGCTGGACGATGCCGTGGCCGCGGGCGCGACGGCGCTCTTCGGGGAGCGCTACGGCGAGGAGGTCCGCGTCGTTTCAGTAGGGGACTTCAGCAAGGAGCTTTGCGGGGGCACCCACGCGGGGGCGGCGGGCGATATCGGACTCTTCCGCATCCTGCACGAGGGGAGCGTCGCCGCGGGGGTGCGGCGGATCGAGGGGCTGACCGGCCGGAGTGCCCTCGCGCAAGTCCGCCAGGAACAGCAGGCCCTCGCCGAGGTGGGCGAGCTGACCAAGGCGCCGCCGCTCGAGGAGGCCGACCGGGTCAGGCGGCTGCTCGATCGGGTGCGGGTGCTCGAGCGCGAGGTGCGCGATCTGAAGGAGCGGGGCGCGCGCGATGAGGTGGGCGATCTGGCAGCCCAGGCGAAGGAGGTCGCGGGCCTCAAGGTCATCACCGCCCGGGTGGACGGCCAGGAGGCGGGCGCCCTGCGGGGGCTGATCGATGCGGCCAAGGGAAAGCTCAAGAGCGGGGTCGCCGTTTTAATCTCGGTGACCGACGGGAAGGTCGCCATCGCCGCGGGCGTGACGAAAGACCTGACGGGTCAAGTACATGCGGGCCATCTCGTGCGGGATGTGGCCGCGATCGTCGGCGGCAAGGGTGGCGGACGTCCCGATTTCGCCCAGGCCGGCGGGCGCGATGTCGAGAAAGTGGACGAGGCCCTCGCCGCCGTCCCCGGTCTGATTGAAAAAATGAAGTAGGCGAATGACTCCTCCCGGGGGCGGCCCGCTCCCGTTTTCCACGGAAAGGCACGGACACTTTTTTGACGACCCTTTCGGCGTATCCCGATCGCATGAAAAAGCGTGTGCTCTCCCTTCTCATCGTGGGGCACATTGCGAACGATGCCTATTTCGGATTTCTACCCCCCCTGCTACCCCTCCTCGTTGTTCAGTTCGACATTTCGCTGGCGCTCGCGGGCCTGCTCTCGATGATGTTTTCGATCTCGGGGGCGCTGATTCAGCCCCTTTTCGGCTACTTCCTCGATCGCTTCCGGAAGGGGTGGCTCATCGCGGCGGGCCCGCTCGGCGGCGCGCTGGTGGGGCTGATGGTCTACATGCCGAACTACTACACCCTACTGGCGCTTTTCTTCATCGCCGGGCTGGGTTCGGCGATTTTCCATCCGCTGGCTTCGGTGACGGCGAATCAGGCCTCGGGGGGGCGCAAGGGGCTCGGCGTTTCGATTTACATCGCGGGCGGCCGGCTCGGGGTGGGCATCGGGGCGGCCGTCGCGACCTTCATCGTGACGAGGTGGGGGATGGCGGGGGTTCCCCTCGGGGCGCTTCTGGGCATCGCCGTGGGTCTTCCGCTCATCTTAATGGCTCCGGATGTTGCGGTGCAGAATCCGGCGGCCGTTCCGAGTTTCAGCGCCACGTTGGGGGCGCTGCGGCACACCATCCGGCCGCTGGGGGTGCTTTGGCTGGTCAACCTGACGCGGACGATCGTCACGATGACGGTGGGCACCTTTCTCCCGCTCTATGTCGTCCGGGGGGGAGGCTCCATCGCGGCGGGCGGCCGGGGGGTGACGATCTTTCTTTTCGCGGCGGCGGCCGGCGGCATTTTCGGCGGCCATCTTTCGGATCGCTTCGGGCGGCGCGAGGTGGTGCTCGGTGGGATGCTGGCGAGCCTGCCCGCTCTTGCGCTGATGTTTCTCTTCCCCGAGCCCTGGCAGACGGTTTTTCTGATTCTGTCGGGGGCGGCGCTCTACGCCCCGATGGGGGTTTCGGTCACCTACGCGCAGGAGCTTCTGCCGGAGCACGCCGCGCTGGTGACGGGCTTCATGCTGGGCGTTTTGTGGTTCGTCTCGAGCATGTTCATGGTGGCGGTCGGCGCGCTCGCGGATCTGGCGGGGCTGGCGGTTGCGTTTCCCGCCGTTTGCCTGATCATGGGGGCCGCTTCGGCGGCGCTCTCCTTCGGCCTGCCGCGGCTGGACGAGCGCCGGGCATAGCGGGAGGAGCGGGGATGGCGGGTGGGTTTGAGCCGCTTCGCGTGGAGCGGGACATCGCCGAGGAGATGGCGAGCACCCTGGGGAGGCTGGGCGAGCGGTTCGAGCGCAGCTGCCGGAAGGTGTGGGAGCTCAAGGAGGGTTTCGACCAAAGCGTGGCCGCCGCGGAGCGCCTGGGGGGTGAGCTCAACGCCGCCCTCGATGAGGCCGAACGGCTGCGCTACTACTTGATCGTCCAGCGCGAGGCGATGGGGATGCGCGATCACCGCGAGGTGGCGAAAACGTATCCGCTCCCGCAACTGCCGGGAAGGCCTCCTGCGCCGGGAGACCCGGCTAGCCCTCGTCTCGCTTGGCCCGGAGTTTTTTCAAGAGGTCGCCGTAGGAAGTCTTCCGGATGACGGAACGGAACTGCTGGCGGTAGTTGTTGACGAGACTGACCCCCTCGATGATGACGTCGTAGACGCGCCATTCGGTGCCGTTCTTGATGAGGCGGTAATGGATGGGAATTTCCTGCCGCTTCTTCGTAAGGATCACCGTTTCGACGCTGGCCAGCTCCTCGTCGATTTTCTCTCTCCGGTACTGGATTTCCTCGTCCGTGTAGGCTTCTATTTTTGAGAGGTAGCTTCTTTCCATCAAGAAGCTGAAGAGAGAGATGAATTCCCTTTTCTCCTCCTCCGAGCGCTTTCTCCATTCCTTGGCCAGCGAGCGGCGGGACATTTCGGTGAAGTCGAAGCGGCCGGCCACCAGGCGCCGCAGCTTGGCGCGGCGTTCGTCTTTTTTCCGGTCGCCCTGGTAGGCCGGGTCCCGGATGACGGCCAGCACGTCCTGGACGGTGGCGCGCAATTGCTTCGTCGGCTCTCCCGCCGAGGCGGCGAGCGGTGCCAGGAGAAGGGCCGCAAGAAGCATGACGGCCACCCCGCGGATGAAAGACATTTGTATCTCTCCTTCCCTTTTCAGCATCAGCGCGGGGCCAGGCTCCCGGACGCGCTCTCCAGCCGGGCGAAGCTGAGGTTGTGGTTGTAGATGGACTGCAGGTTCGCCACGCGCATTTTGACGTATTGGCCCAGCGCCTCGAAGATGTCCTTCGGCGAGCCGATGCCCAGATCGAAGTTGGCCACCGCCGATATCATCCATTTTTTCCCGGCGCGATATGACTTTTCCGTCACGATAATGTTTTTCCGCGCTTCCATCACTTCGAGAAAAGCCTTCTGGACCTGGACGGGAATGCCCTTGCGTGCCCGCTCGCGCGTGTACTCAAGTTTTTGCACCTCGGCCCGCGCCTCGGCGACCCGCCCCTTCGTGATGCCGAAGTTGAGGGACCACTTGAAGCCAGCGACCGCCGTGATGAACTCATGGTTGAAATTGTCGAACACGAACGGGTTGCGGATGGTGGTGCGGTTGTCGGCGTTGGCGACCGAGCCGAAGACGGCAGCGAAGATCTGGGGCCAGTACCTGCTCCGCTCCACCTTGACCAGGGCGCGTCTGGCACGGATGCCCGCTTCGACCTGCTCGATTTCGGGGCGAAGGCGCAGGCTCATCTCCTGATAGATGGGGAGCTGCTGGAGGGGGGTGGCGATGGGTCGGATACGGCGATCGGCGACCTCCACTCGGGTTCCGGGCGTGAGGCCGGCCGCAAAGCGCAGCGCCTCGCGGGCGAGGATGGCGTTCTTCTCCG
>JAQBZT010000052.1 GCA_027622355.1 bacterium
CCCTCGGCACCGCCATCTTTTCGGCGGGCTTCAGCCTGGTCGTCCGCAAGGGGCAGGCCCACGGCAACGCCATCACCGGGGTGGTGATCGGTCTCATCGTGAACACCCCGCTCCTGATCGCGGCCTCCTGGTATCTCTGGGAGCCCGAATGGTGGAACCTGCGGGCAATCTTCTGGTTCATGGCGGGCGGCGTGACGGGCCCGGTGCTCGGCCGGGTGTTCATGTACCAGTCCATACATTTCCTCGGGGTCTCTCGGACTTCACCCCTCATCGCTTCGGGCCCCCTGATGACGGCTGCCCTGGCCTACGGTTTTCTCGGAGAGCGGCCGGGCCCCTTCATCTGGGGAGGGACGGTGTGCGTCGTGCTCGGTTGCGTGTTCATCACCATGAAGGGGAAAGCGGACAGCGTCTGGGACCGGCGCTTCATCTGGCTCGCGGTGGCGGGCATGATGTTTTTTTCCATCTCGAACCTGCTCCGGAAAACCGGGATCAATATCCTTCCGGTGCCGGTCTATGCGGTGACGGTGACCTATCTGTCGGCGCTTTTGTTCATGATTCTTTTCAGCAGGGCGCTCCCCAAGGTCCACCGGCCGTATCTGGGAAGGAAAAAGGCCTGGCTTTTTTACGGGGTGTGCGGACTGCTGAATACCGCGGCCTTCCTCTTTCACTTCACGGCGATTCATTTCGGCGATCTCACGATCGTGTCGCCGATTTCCTCGACCTCGCCTTTCTTCGCGTTGATTTTGAGCTGGGTCTTTCTCCGTGACATGGAGCGGATCACCCCGCTCCTCATCGCGGGGACCAGCTTCGTCGTCCTCGGCGGGGTGCTGATCGTCTGGAAGATCATCTAGCCGGCTAGTCGCGGAAGTTGACGTACTGCAGGGGCTGTTCGACTTTTTTTAACTCCTTGCAGAAGGCGATGACCTCCTGCAGATCGTCGCGTTTCTTGCCCGAAACGCGCAGCTCATCGCCCTGGATGGCCACCTGCACCTTGAACTTCTGGCCCTTGATCTCCTTGGTGATGTACTTGGCGGTCTCCTGTTCGATCCCCTGGCGGACGAGCGCGATCTGGCGAAGCGTGCCGCCCGATGCGCTCTCGGGGGTCTTGTAGTCGAGGAAGCGGGGGTCCACCTTCCGGCGGGTGAAGTAGGTGGCGATGAGGTCGTGCACCTGCTTCAGCTTGAAGTCATCGTCGGCCAAAATGGTGATCTCCACCTCCTTCCGCGTCACCGAACACTTGCTTCCCTTGAAGTCGAAGCGCTGGGCAATCTCGCGGGTGATCCCGCCGATGGCGTTGTCCACTTCCTGCATGTCGGTCTTGGATACGATGTCAAAAGTGGGCATGGTTCTCCTGCGCCTTACACGGCGCCTTGGGCGGTCATGTATTCTTTCATGTCAACGGCGCGGCCGCTCTTCATGCTCTCGACCGCGGCGAGGATGACGGAAAGGGTTTCCACTCCGGCGGGGCCGTCGGCGTCGGAGGGGCCGCCGCCGCGCACCCTGCGGGCGAACTCTGCCATCTCCGCGACGATGATGTTATCGCCCGCGGGCAGCGCCACCGGCTCGGGCTTTTCCGCACCCTTCATCTGGACCAGGAGGGTGGAGTGGATGTCGGCTTCGAGCAACTGCTTCATGTAGGCGGGCACGTCTCCCTGGGTCAGCTTCATGTCGAGCGAGGCCGTGCCCCCGGTGCAGAGCAGGTTGATGTGCCATCTGCGGGGGCAGTGGTAGTAGTTGCCGAGATAGGTGAGGGCGCCGGATTCGTGCTCGAGGATGGCGTTGGTGAGATCGGGCACCTCGGTCTTGGTGACCTGCTGGGTGCAGATGGCCCGCACGCGCGCCACCGGCCCCATGAGGAGGATGGCATTGTTCGCATGATGGATGCCCAGCTGCATGACGGGGCCGCCCGGGCAATTCTCCCAGTAGTAGTGCCAGTCATCGGGGGTGAGCCGTAGCCCGATATCGTGCGACCAGTTCGCCTCGCAAGCCACGGGCGTGCCGAGCGTTCCTTCGTCAATCAGCTTTTTCATATGCCGCACCCCGGCCATGCACCGCGTCTCGTAGCCGACCTGAAGGGTGAGGCCGGCCGCATCGCAGCGGCGGACCACCTCCACTCCCTCGGCGGGGGTGACGGTGATGGGCTTTTCGAGAAACAAGTGCTTGCCGGCTTTGATGGCGGCGAGGGCCTGCTCGTAGTGGACCTGGGTGGAGGAAAGGATGGCGATGGCCTCCACGCCGGGGTGGGCGAGAAGGGCCTCGTAGCTATCGACCGCATCGCAGCCGTAGCGCTTCGCGAAATCCACCCGTTTTTCGGGGGTGCGGGTGTAGCCGGCGACCGTCTCGATGCCCGCCGCCCCCTCGATTCCCTGGGCAATAACCTCGGCCCACCTGCCGAGGCCCACAAAACCTACCCCCACCGGCCGATCTGACATTTCCGCTCCATCGTGATAGAACCAATAATACAATTAGTGAAATCTTTAATTTTCCTCTACCATAGCTTCTCGTACGGGAGTGTCAAGGCGGAAGTGGAATTCATCTCTGGATTTGGAGGGTTTTGTGGGGTTTGAGCTTGAGCGCGAGGTGAACGATCACTTCACGCCCTTCTACGGTTATGTGGCCGACGAGATTCTGGGCGAGATGGGCAGCCGGGAGGGCCGCGTGCTCGAGATCGGCCCCTACGGGCCGGGTGTGAGCGTGGCGCTGGCCCAAAAGTGCCCGGGGATGTCTTTTGTCTGCGGCGATTCGTACCCGGAGGCGCTGGCGTATCAGGGCGAGAAAATCGGTGTCGCCGGGCTGGCGGATCGAATCGAGGTTCGCCCGCTCGATATGCTGGAGCTTCCTTTCGCGGATGAATGTTTCGAGCTGGTTCTTTTCCGGGGTGGTCTTTTCTTCTGGGAAGAGCAGGAGAAGATTCTCCGGGAGATGGATCGGGTGCTCTCCCATCTGGGCCTCGGTGTGCACGGCGGCGGCTTTGGCGCCCGGGCGCCAAACGCGGTGATCGAGAAACATCTTCCCCGCGCGCGCGAGCTGAACGATGCGCTCGGGAAAAAACGCCTCGGGCACCGGGATGTCGAAAAATTCGCCGATGCCGCGGGCCTCTCTCGCCGGGCCTATATCATGCACCGGCACGGTCTCTGGCTTTTCTGGAGAAAACGCGAAGAGGGCTACCGGAAGATGGATTTTTCCTCAGGCGGGGATTCCTGAGAGAAGCGATGTGCGCGTAAAGATGGATTCGAGCGTGATTCCTTTTTCGGCGAGATTTTCCTTTCCCCCCTCCTCACGATCGACCAGGCAGACGACCTTCACCACCTCAAAGCCCGCGCCCCTCGCCGCTTCGATCGATCGGTAGGTCGAGCCGCCGGTGGTGACGGCGTCCTCGACGATGGCGACGCGGGCGCCCGCGGGAATATTGCCGATGCCTTCGATCAGCTTGCCCGTCCCGTGCCCCTTGCTTTCCTTCCGGATGATGAAGGCGGGAAGCTCCTCGCCCGCGGCGGCGGCCGTCATGGCGATCGCCGTGACCATCGGGTCGGCCCCGAGGGTGGGACCGCCCACCGCCTGGGCGCCCGAGCCCTTGATCCGCTCAAAGAAAATCCGCCCGGTGAGTGCCGCGCCGCGTCCGTGGAGGGTGGTTTCGCGGCAATCGACATAAAAATCGCTCTCCTTTCCGGAGGTGAGAATGATCTTCCCCTCGCGGTAGGATTTTTCCAGAAGAAGCTTCCGCAACTCTTCCCAGTCTTCCTGCAGGCCCTGTGGCATCAGCGGCTCCGGCCGTAGCGGTTCATGTTTTCAGGGGGCTTCCCCGCGCCCGGCTTCGTCCTGCGGTGCATTGTGGAGTTCGCAAATAAAGCGGGCAGCGCTTTCGAAAGCGGCCGGCACCTGAACGTGCACCTGCCCCAGGTCCGTGGAAGTCAAGGCGTAGATCGCCCCGGTGGACTCGTAGGACAAATGCACCGGGCTGTTTTCGGCCTCAAGGCGCGCCTTCAGAATGAGGGCTTCCATCTGCCCGCCCACAGTTTGTACAAGCGCGAGCCCGTCATTTTTTCTTTTTGGCGGGGATGTCCTGTTCGACAAATCCTTTTTCCCTGGGTCCGATATCGATTTCAACGATCGTGGAGATGGGATTTTTCCGAACGACGATGTTGATCACCCATCCCGGTTTCTCGAAGACCAGCGTGGCCTGGTCGCGCTCGAAGCTGCTGACCAGCCGCCAGCCGTGCTCAACCATCTTTTCCCGGTAGAAGCTGACGATGGCGCCGTAATTCCGGAAACCCGAATAGACCAGGTGCCCCGCGCGCGTTCCGGGCGACTCGAAAATGAAGGATTTTCCCCCGTCGAGCGCAAGGCCGGGCGGTACGGGAAGGTCCGCGAAACGGTACTTCATGACATCGGCGGGCGCCCCGGCCGAGCCGGAAGAAGAGGACGAGGAAGAGGATGAAGTGATGGATTGCAGGGTCGAGCACCCGCTCAACGAAAGGAGAATCAGGAGGATAATGCCGCTGCGAAGGGGCCTGTTCCGGATATTCATGGAGAAAATCTCCTTAAGACGGGCTGGCCGCTATGAACATTCAGGGGCTGCGGATGCCGGGCGGCAGAACCCCTTCATTCCATACGAAAAAATGTCCCGATGCAAGCCTTTCCATGCCGATGCCGATGGTCTTGGAAGGCGCAAGATGCTAACTTGACGCCCGGATCTGCGAGGGAGGGTTTGATTTGAGGCGCTTTGCCGGATTCCGGGCCTGGGGGTTGGCGTTTTCCCTGATGGGGGCGGCGGCCCCCTCGCACGCCCAGCCGCGGACCGCGCCGGCCGCCTCCGGCGGCCCGACCGAGGTGGCGCCCTTTGTCCTGGTTCTCGATCCGGGCCATGGCGGGCGCGAAGCCGGCAGCCAGGGCGTGGGATCTGTTCTCGAGAAGAACATCACCTTCCAGACCGTGAAGCTTCTGGCCGGACGCCTCTCGAAGTGGCCGCAGATTCGCGTCGTTCTCACCCGCGAGGGCGACACCGAGGTGACGCCCGTTCAACGCACCGCCGTCGCCAACTACAATGGGGCGGCCCTTTTCCTTTCGATCCATGTAGACGCCTCCTGGACGCCCGGATTGCGCGGGGCATCGATCCTCATCGCGGCACCGCAGCGCCCGCCCCGGATGGCCGGCGAACCGGCCGACGCCGTTGCGCTTCGCTGGCAGCGTGGGCAAAACGTGCACCTATCCGACAGCCTCCGTTTTGCCACAGGCCTGCGCGACAGCCTTCAGGCGATCGAAGGGGCGGGGAAGGTGCCGATCCGCGTCCTCACGCTGCGAACCCTGGAGAGCGCCAAGATGCCGGCGGCCTATTTCAGCCTGGGTGTGCTTTCCACGCCGGAGGAGGTGGCGCGCCTGCGCGAACTCAAGGCGGACAGTCCCCTGATCTCAGCCCTGGTGCGGACGATCGTCCGCTTCGCCGGCTTGCCCGAGGAGCCGCCCGCCGTGCCGGAGAAAGCGCCCGCCGCTGGCTCGGGCGGATCGCCCGGCGGCGGGGCTGGACCCCCTGGCGGGGGGGCGTCCTCGGAAAATCCGGGGGGATGAGATGAAAAAATCCAGGTGGTTTTTTCTCATCTTGTTTCTGGCGGGCGCCGGTGCGGCGGTCTATTACGCCGATCCGATCTTCGATCTGATCTACTCTGGAAGGCGGGCGGCGCTGGACCCGGCCCAGCACGCGGAATCGGGTCTCGCGGCTCCGCTTGATGTGGTTCTCTTTTTCGCGGGCGGTGAAGGAGAAAAACTGCTCCGCTATCCGACCAAGGTGGAGAAGGGCAAGAACATCCAGGAGACCCTCCGCAACACCCTCAATGCTCTGCTCGCCGGGCCCGAGAAAGAAGGTTTTGCGCCTGTCTTTCCAAAGGGGACCACGCTTCGGGCGGTCACCCCCGATCCGGAGGGTGTGGTCTACGTCGATTTGAGCCGCGCGGTGCGCGAGGCGCATCCGGGCGGCGCCTGGGGAGAGTTGCTCACCGCCTATGCGATCGCCAATACGGTCTTGTTCAACTTCCGGGACAGCTTTGAAAAAGTGATTCTGCTCATCGACGGACAGGAAGCCGAGACGATTGCCGGCGCCTATTCGGTGACGGGACCGATGCGCTACCGCGAGGATCTGGTGGCCGAGGAGCCCGCCGAGAAAAAGGAAAAAGAAACGGCGAAGACACCCCCGTCGGTCCCGGCCGCGCCGCCCGCGCCCGCGGGGACGCCTGGAGGGACGCCGCCCCCCGTCGGCACGCCGGGAGAGGGCGCTCCGCCCGCAGAAACCCCGCCGCCCGGCGCCCCGGCACCCCCGGCGGGAGAGTCGCCCGGCGTTCCCCCCGTCGGCGCGCCTGGAAGGCCCTAGGGAAGGGGCGCTCCCTCTCCGATCGAGGCCGCGAGCACATCGCACATCCAGCCGATCTCATTTCGATCCACGCAATAGGGCGGCATGAGCACCAGGATATCCCCCAGCGGCCGTATGGCGAGGCCGCGCGCCCGGGCCGCGAGCGCCACCGCTCTGCCGGTCCGCCGCCCGGGGGGGAAGGGCGTCTTTGATTCCCTGTCCGCCACCAGCTCGATGCCCGCCATCAGCCCCATCCCCCGCACCTCACCGACCTGGGGCAGCCCGCGCAGGGCGGCGAGCGCCTCCCAGAACAGCTCGATCTTCGGCTGAAGAGCCTCCATCGTTTTGTCGCGCTCGAATATATCGAGATTGGCCAGCGCCGCGGCGCACCCCAGGGGGTTTCCGGTGTAGGAGTGGCCGTGGAAGAAGGTTTTGATCGCATCGGGGGCGCCACGGAAGGCGTCGAAGATCTCCTCCCTCGCCAGTGTGGCGGCAAGGGGAAGGTAGCCGCCCGTCAGACCTTTGGCCAGGCACAGGAGATCGGGGGTGACGCCCTCGTGATCGCAGGCGAACATCTTTCCCGTCCGCCCGAAGCCGGTCGCCACCTCATCCGCGATGAGCAGCGCACCGGCCCGGTCGCACGCCGCACGCACCCTTCGCAAGAAGCCGGGGGGCTGGACGATCATTCCCGCCGCCGCCTGGACGAGAGGCTCGATCACCACGGCGGCGAGTTCATCGGCGTGCTTCAGGATGAGGCGCTCGATCTCCTCTCCCCGGCAGACCGCGCAGGGGGTGCGCTCCGCCTCCTGCGGACACCGGTAGCAGTAGGGCGCCTCGGCGCGAATCGTCTCGAAGAGGAGGGGCCCGAACATGTCGTGGAAAAAGGGGATCCCCCCCACGCTCACCGCCCCGATGGTGTCCCCGTGGTAGGCGAGTTTCAGGGCGAGGAAGCGCGATTTTTCGGGGCGTGCCGACTGCCGCTGCCGCTGGTACTGAAAGGCCATCTTGAGGGCAACCTCGACGGCGGTGGCCCCGCTGTCCGAGTAGAAGACACGCGCGAGCCCCTTCGGCGCGATGGCGATGAGTTTTTCCGCCAGCTCGATCGGGGCCGGATGGCCCATTCCCAGCTGGGTGGAGTGGGCGATACGATCGAGCTGCGCGCGGATGGCGGCGTCGATCTCCGCGCGGCGGTGGCCGTGGAGATTCACCCAGAGCGATGAAACTCCGTCGAGGAAGCGGTTTCCCTCGACATCGATCAGATAGGCGCCCTCGCCGCGCTCGACGATGATGGGAGCTTCTTCTTTCTCCCATTCGTCCATGGGGGTGAAGGGGTGCCACAGGTAGCGGCGGTCGAGTTCGCGCAGGCGCTCGTAGCGGCCGCGCTCGTCCCCGGGCGGGCGCGGTTCCATGTCCTCAGGGCCGCTCGGCCAGGATGACCGCTTCGACCTCATCGAAGACCAGCTGGCCTTCTTCTTCGCGGGGGGCGAGCCAGTGACGGATCGCAGGGGTGGGGCGGAGGAGAAACTGCCGCAGCTCTTCCTCGATTTCACCGGTGATGTGGGGCCTGCGGACCCATTCCTCGAAGTCCATCCGCTTGCGGATGTTCTCGGTGTGCAAAACGCGCAGGCTGGCGCTCTCGAACATCTCGACGAGCACCGGGAGCGAGTCGCACCGGTTGTGGCTCGGGTCGCGCCGCTCCTCGAAGTCGTTGTAGCGCTTCGCCTCGGCCGCCTCCTCGGGGGCAATGTTGTCCACATAGACCGCCCGGCCGCCGGGCTTCAGGACGCGGGCCATCTCATTAATGGATCTTTGCACGTCGGCGAAATGGTGGGGGGCGATGCGCACCGAGACGTAATCGAGCGTGCCGTCCGCGAAGGCGATGTTCTCGGCGTCCGTCCGGAGAAAGATGGCGTTGCCGATCTTTTTTTCGGCGCCGAGCCTACGGGCCTGATCGAGCATTTTGGCGGTGAGATCGCTGGCGATGACGCGATCGCACCGAGGCGCCATGGCGAAGGCGGTGTGGCCCGCGCCGGTGGCGAGGTCGAGCAGGATACCGCCCTTGGGGTTCAGTACCTCGGCGGCGCGGGCGAGCGAGCTGCTCCGCGCGTGGGGGGTGCTCGTCACGTAGTAGGCCGAATCCCGGCTGAAGGAGCGCTGGACCTCGGCCCGCTGTCTGGATGCATCGGTCATGAACTTCTCCTTGCCGGACGCCGTAAGCAGAGAAGGACCTTATAGCGAATCGGCTGCCGCCTCAAGGCGGACTCTAGCGCCCCAGGCCCGTGAACCACCTCAGGGGAGCGAGGCTGATCTCGGGGATATAGGTGACGAGGAGGAGCCCGGCGAGGAGCCAGAGCAGGAAAGGCAGGGTGGAGCGCCACACCTCGGCGATGGACTTCCCGAACCGGTTGCTCGCGATGAAGAGGTTGAGCCCGACCGGCGGGGTGATGTACCCGATCTCGAGGTTGGTGAGGAAGATGATGCCCAGATGGATGGGGTCGACGCCGAACTCCTTGGCGATGGGGACGATGAGCGGAACCACGATGACGATGGCCGAGAAGACATCCATCAGGCTGCCCACGATGAGCAGGAAGATGTTGAGGCCGAGGAGGAAGGCCCATCTTTGCTCCATGAGGGTTTTCATGATGCCGAGAATCTGTTGCGGCACTTGCTGATCGACGAGGTAGTTCGTCAGGCCGAGGGCGGCCCCGAGGATCACCATGATCACTCCGACGAGCACCATGCTCTCGCGCGCGATGCGCGGGATGTCCCGCCGCAGATCGATGTCCTTGTAGATGAATACCTCGACGACGAAAACATAGAAGGCCGCGACGGCCGCCGCCTCGGCCGCCGTGTAGAGGCCGCCGTAGATGCCGCCCACGATCAGGATCGGGAGGGGGATCTCCCAGGCCGCCTCGCGCGCCGCGCGGAGGAGTTTCTCCGTCGAGAAAGGGGTTCTCCCCACCGCGGCGCCCGCCGTTTTCATGCTGTAGCCCCCGAGGATGAATATCCGCAGCAAGCCCGGCGCGATCCCGGCCAAAAACAGAAGATCGATGTTCACCTTGGCCACCACGGCGTAGAGGATGAGCGGGAGGCTCGGGGGAAAGAGAAGGCCGAGCCCTCCGCTGGTCGTCACCAGGCCGAGCGAGAAGCGCTCCGGATAGCCATCCTCGTGGAGGGCGGCCAGGAGGAGCCCGCCCAGGGCCACGATCGTCGCGCCCGATGCCCCCGTGAAGGCCGTGAAGAAGGCGCAGGTGACGAGGGTGACCACGGCGAGGCCGCCCGGCATCCAGCCCATCAGGGCGCGCGCCAGCGCCGTCAGCCGGCGCGGGGTGCCGGCCTCGGCCATCATGAAGCCCGCGAAGGTGAAGAAGGGGATGGCGAGCAGGGTGGGGGCGTCCGTCATCCGGTAGAGTTCGATGATGAGGGCGGCTGAGCTGATCTCCTCGGCGGCGAATCCCCAGAGCGCAACGGCGCCCATAAGGGTGAACAGCGGGGCCCCCAAAAGGAGGAGGGCGAGAAGGCCCAGGCCCCCGATGAGGATCACGGCGCATCTCCCCGAGTCTGCGGCGAGGCGGGCCGGCCGAAGAGCGCGCCGCCCAGGAACCGCACGGCCATCAGGGCAAAGCCGAGCGGGAGCACCACCTGGAAGATCCAGGCCGGAAATACGCCGGATATCCGGCTTCCGGCCTCCCATTCCTGGGCGAGGAACAAGAATGAGGCGCGGGCAAGCAGAAGACAGATGAAGGCGGCGAACAGATCGGTCAGCCTGCGGGCGCGGGCCGCCCAGGAGGCGGGGAGGAGCCGGGCGAGAATGTCGATGACGATGTGGCGGCCGTCCTCCCGCGCGGCGAGGGAGGCGCCGATCAGCACCAGCCAGATCAGGCCTTGCCGCATGAGCAGGTCGGCGCTGAAGATTCCGGTGTGAAAAATATTTCTCAGGATGACCTGAAGAAAACCGACGCCCACCATGAGGAGAAGGAGGCTGACGAGAAAGACGCTCTCCGCCCGCGCGAGGGCGGCCTCGAAGTGTGTCCAGGCCCTGTGGATGGGGGAGAGCGGGAGGGAATTCATGGCGGTGCGCGATTAATGTCCGCGCCGCGCGGCGAGGATTCCAAGGGCGCGCTTGAGCAGATCGGCCGGAATGAGTGTCCCCGTGAGTTTCTTTTGGGCGCGCTGGGCCCGCTCCCGGATTTCCGCGAGGGCCGGGGCGGAGAGGTCGCCGGAAATTTTCAGGCCGCGCTTTTTCATCGCCGCGACGGCGCGTGCGTTTTCATCCCGCGTGAGTTTTTTCAGGGAGCGCATGTGTTCGCGCGTCTTCCGGAGAAGGATGGCCTTCTGCGTGGCGTCGAGGCGGTCGAATTGGTCTTTTTTCATGATGAGCGCCCCGGTCACGTACGCCATGGGAAGGGGGTTCATGTACTGCACCTTGGTGAACCATTGAAGGGCGACCGCCGCGATGGGATTGACGTAGACGGTTTCGATGAGGCCGGTCTGGAGGGAGGTCAGCACGTCGGTGACGGCGAGGGGGATGGGGCGGATCTCCATCTCCTGAAAGTAGGTCCGTGCGAGTGGGTCGCCCTCCCACATCCACACTTTTTGCCCGAGGAGGTCTTGGCGGCTGCGGATGGGGACCTGCGAGAAAAAGTGGGCGAATCCGACCTCGGCCCAGCCGAGCAGAACGTAGCCCTTCTCGAGAAACGCTTTTTCATACCAGGGGTCGAGGACCTCGTGGACAGCGTCCACCTCCTCGTAGCTGCGGAAAAGAAAGGGGAGTTCGAAGAGGCGGACGGCGGGGAGTATCTCGCCGAGGCCGACGCCCGTGAAGCCCGCGGCGTGCAATTGCCCCACCCGGATCTTCCGCACCACATCCCGCTCGTTTCCCGAAACGCCGCCCGGATAGATGCGGAAGCGAAGCGTGTCCTTCGTCTCCTCTTTTACGTCCCTCGCGAGTTTGCGCATGATCCGCATCCAGGTCGTCCCCTCCGGCGCCAGGCTGGCGAACTTGATGCTGCGCTCCGCCGCAGCCTGGGAGGGTGCGGGCGCCGCGGCGAGAAATGCTGCGAGGAGAATCGCAAAGCGGAAGAGCGCGTGCATCAAGCCGTTCCTTTCGGTGAAGTTAGAAATAATTGTCGGCATCCTTGAGGAGCGCCTTGGCCCTTTCCTTGGCGAGAGCGTTGGCGAGGGCCTGCTCGGGAAGGGTGCGTCGGGGGGCGGCAATGGTTTCTTTCAGAAGGCGGATAAAGAGGTCCCGGTTTTGGGTCTGAACAGCGTAATAGCGGGCGTACAGGACCTTGGCCATGAGGAATCTCCCCCCGCTTTGCGCGATTGAGCGCTCGAAGTGCAGCTTCGCCTTTCCGGGGTCGCCTCCCAGGAGCTTGGAGCGGCCCCCGTAGTAGACGCCGAAGAACAGATCGGGCCCTCCGAAGTAATAGCCCGGGTCGATTTCGAGCGCACGGGCCATCATGGCTTCGACGCGGGGGAGGTCGGCAAGAGCGTCGGGGTTGTCGCGGCTGAGGTTGATCCATCCGCTCCAGCAGTAGGCCGTCCAGAAAAGAAGAGGGAGATCGCTTTTGTCCAGGTTGGAGAGCGCTTTTTTCAGCTCCGGTATGCCGCTTTTCATGGCGGCGGCGAGCCGGGATCTTTGGAGCAGGGAGTTGAGTCCGTGGTTTCTGCCCCGGAGGTAGAACCGCCGCGCGCGGGCGGGCGCCGTCTCTTCGAGGAAGCCGAAGGCGTAGCTCCCGTAGGCCTGGGTCGAGAGCTGGAGGAGGGTGCGGTTTCCTTTGTCGCTGAGAATCAGCCCCTCCAGCATCACCAGGAGGGAGGCGGACGCCTCTTGCGCGTGAATGGTGTCCGTTTCGGCGCTGAGGGCCGCGACCGAATCCTCGAGGATGGAGGTCGTCGAGCGGACGGCGACATCCTTCAGGGCGCTGGCGCAGCCCGCGAGCGCGAAAAGTGCCGCCACGGCCATAAGGATCAGGTGAGCGCGCGTGCATTTCATGGCGCCATTATGCCATAGAGCGGGAAAAGCCGCCCGGAGATGGCAGCCCATCAGTCGTATTTGATCACGCTCCTTGCCACCTCTCCCCTGAGGAGCGCGTCGTAGGCCTCGTTGATCTGGTCCAGCGGATAGGAGCGCGTGAGCAAATCGTCGAGGTTGAGC
>JAQBZT010000053.1 GCA_027622355.1 bacterium
GAACATCTTTGAGAGGCAGGCGATCATCCTGTTCGCCTGGACGGGGGCCGTCTCCCCCTTCCTGCGGTGGAGAGCCTGGATCTCCCGCCGGGTGAGGGAGGAGAGCTTGCGGCGCCCCAGGCGGGCCTTGGCGTAGGCGATGAAGCGGAGGTCCTCCTTCCCCGAGCGCTTGCGGGGGAGGTGGACGCGCTCATACTCGCGCGCCAGGTCCTCGAAGGTGGGCTCCCGGCGCCCCCTCTCCCGCTCGGCCAGGGGGTCGATCCCCTTCCGGATGGCCGCCTTGAAGTCGCCCGCCTCCTTCCGCGCCTCGTCCGGGGGCATCTCTTCGCCGTGGCGGCCGATGGTGATCCGCCGCTGGCGCCCCTTGTGGCGGTAGTCCAGGACGTAGGACTTCACCCCGCCGGAGGTGACGCTCATCCCGAAGCCCGGGAGGGCATCGTCCCAATAGAACCTCTTCCCCGCCCGGGGAACCGGCAGGGCATCCACGGTGCGCTTGGTCAGCTTCATGGGCTCTCTCCTCCCCCGCCTCGGGCCCCCATCCGGGGGCTCCCTGGTCAACACCTGGTCAACACCTGGTCAACACTCAGCGTCACCTTAGGGGGTATTCTATCATACTCAAGGAAAGAACATGCATTGATTTTTAAGGGGTTGTCGTACTAGAGGAAGCTAGGGGAAACGTACTCCCACGGACTCTTAATCCGTAGGTTCGGGGTTCGATTCCCCGGCGGCCTACCAAAAAATGTTTGGAAGGATCGGCGGCTCGCGCGGCTTCCGATCCTTCTTTTTTGAGGCGTCATTTTCCGCCGAATTGTCTGCCGGGCCGTCCCTGTGTATTTTAAGGTCCGCGAATCATTCTTTTTTTCGTCCGGAGATGAGGGCATCCGGTGCGGCAGATGTCTTTTCCCGCGAATGTTTTCAACATCTGGGAAGGGAATCCATGATCAATCCGAAGATGCGGTACGAAAAAAAGAAGGTGGAAGTTCTCGGCAAGAAGATGGCCTATGTGGATGTGGGCGCGGGCGACCCCATCGTCTTCTTTCACGGGAACATCACGTCCTCCTTCATGTGGCGGAACATCATCCCCCACGTAGAGGGCATGGCGCGCTGCATCGCGATCGACAACATCGGCCAGGGCGATTCGGACAAGCTCGCGGGATCGATGTACCGCCTCGCCGACCATCAGCCCTACACCAACGGCCTCCTCGAGGCGCTCGGGCTCAAGGAAAACGTCACCATCATGATGCACGACTGGGGCGCCCAGCTCGGCCTCACCTGGGCGAACGCTAACCGCGGCGCGATCAAGGGCATTGCCTACATGCAGGGAGTGATGGGGAACTTCGAGTGGAGCCAGTGGCCCGAGGATGTGCAGAAGCTCTTCCGGCGTTTCCGCTCGGAAGAGGGGGAGGAGCTGGTCCTCCAGCAGAACTTTTTCGTCGAAAAAATCCTGCCCGCCATGGTGCTTCGCGAGATCACCGAGGAGGAGCACAACGAATACCGAAGGCCCTACCGCACCCCCGGGGAGGACCGCCGGCCGACGCTCACCTGGCCGCGGGAGATTCCCATCGAGGGCTATCCCGCCGACACGCTCGAAGTCATCGAGCGGAACAACGCCTGGATGCGCGAGAATGATCTGCCCAAGCTTTTCATCAACGCAGAGCCGGGCGCCGTTCTCGTCGGGAAGCACCGCGAGATGGTCCGCCGGTTCCCGAACCAGACCGAGGTCACCGTCAGCGGGCTGCACTACATCCATGAGGATTCCCCGGATGCGATCGGAAAAGCGCTGGCGCAATGGTACAAGGGCCTGGCCTAGTCCGATGAAAACGCGGGAGCGTTCTTCGCCAGCGTGCCCCCCGCCGCGGGGGGCCTTCCGGCGTTGATCTCCCCCGCCATCCTTTTCGCGATCCTCTCCATGCTTCTCATGGGGCTGGTGGATTTCCTCTATGGCCGGGTCGCCCGGCAGAACATCTCCATCGCCACGGTGTGGTGCTGCCAGGCATTGGTGGTGACTCCGGTGACGGGGATCTGGGCCTATCTCGAGGGCAACTACACGTGGAGTCTGCTCTCGCTCTTGGGCGGGGTAACGTCCGCGCTGTTCTTCATCGGGTTCTGGACCTTCCTGCAGAGCGTCCGGCACGGCGAGATCGGCGTCAGCACTCTGATCTACCGGATCAACTTCGTGATGACGGCGCTCTTGGCCGTGGTTTTTCTCGGCGAACCCGTCACACTTCTCAAGGGGGCGGGCTTCGCCCTGGCGATTCTGGCCATCTGGATGATCGCCGAGGTGCGGCTTTCCGGCCGGGGAGGGTGGCGGATCAGCCGCCGGTCCATCCTGTGGGCGCTGGTGGCGATGTCGGCGTTTGGCGTTCTGAATATCGTGTTTAAAATCGGCGTTTCCACGGGGCTCGCCCCGACGATGTTCATGCATGCGAATACGCTGTTTTTCACAACGCTCGCCTACCTTTATGCTTGGAGAGTACAAGGCGGGCCGCGATATTCCTGGGTGGGGTGGCGCTACGGAGGCGTGGTGGGCTTCGCCCTCCCGGCGGCGGCCATCTTTCTCCTGGAGGCCATGAAGCGCGGTGAGGCCAGCGTCGTGACGCCCATCTCGCAGCTGAGCTTTGTCGTCAGCATCTTGATGGCGACCATATGGATGGGCGAGCGGCTCTCCCTCCGCAAGCTCATGGGGCTTTTGCTGGCGCTGGGGACCATCGTGGTCTTTGCGGCGGCCTGAGATTTGAAGGAGATTTTCGCGAATGGGATACATCCGGTATGAGAAGAAGGGCAGCCTCGGGCGGATTACGCTCGGGCGGGCCGAGGCGTCGAACCGCCTCACGTTCGAGATGATGGACGAGCTGACCGCGCTCCTGAAGGAGGCGGGCGAGGGGTGCGCCGTGGTGTTTCTGGCCGCCGAGGGGGCGGATTTCTGTGCCGGCCGCGAGAGCGTCCGCGGCGGGGAGACCCCGCCCCTCGATGTGATCCGGGGGCGCTTCCGCAAGATCGTCGAGATGAACGATGCGCTCGAATTTTCCCCGGCCGTGACCGTTGCGGCCCTCCGGGGGCGGGCCTTCGGGCCGGGCGCGGGCCTGATCAGTCGGACGGATATCGTCCTGGCCTCCAGCACGGCCCGCCTCGCCTTTCCCGAGATCCGTGAGGGATTTCCGCCGACGGTGGTCATCAGCCACCTGGCCCGGAAGCTCGACCGCCGGGCCGGATTTGAAATGGTGGCGACCGGCCGGGAGATTGACGCAGAAGAGGGTCTCCGCATCGGCATGGTGAACCGCGTTCTGCCGGATGCCGATCTCGACGCGGCGGCCGAGCGGCTATGCCGCGAGCTTCTGGAAGCGGGCGAGGAGAGTCTCCGCACGACGAAGGCATTCTACCGGTTCGCGGAAACCGCCCGGCCCGAGGCCTCGGCCGATCACGCGGTGAACGTCATCGCCGCGGCCATTCACTCGAAGGGAAACGTGGGGTAGCCGATTCCGCTCGGGCCGTGCGCCGCTGCCCCGGAGAGAAACCGCCATGATCGTCTCCATCCACCAGCCTGCCTACCTCCCCTGGCTGGGATATTTCCACAAAATCCTGCGCTCGGATGTGTTTGTGCTTCTCGACACGGTTCAGCTGGAGAAGAACGGCTACACCAACCGCAACCGTATCCGCACTCCCTCCGGCGTGCAGTGGCTCACCATTCCCCTCCGGATGAAAGGGCACACCGGAAAGACCATCGGCGAGATGGAGATCAACACCGCCGTCGCATGGATGAAAAAGCACATCCGCACGCTGGAGCAGGCCTACGGGAAACGCCCTTTCTATCCGGCGCATGCCCCGGAAGTGGAGGCCCTGATCGATGCGGCGGGCGGTTCGCTGCTGGAATTTCTCCGGAAGATGCTCTCCCATTTCCTGGAGACGCTGGGGATGGCGGAGAAAAAAATTATTCTCGCCTCCGAGCTGGAAGCGAAAGACCACCGCTCGGAACTCCTCCTCGCCATCTGCCGGGAGATCGGTGCGGACGCCTATCTCTCCGGCGCGGGCGGAAGGGATTATCTCGACGTGAAGCTGTTCGAGGATGTGGGGGTGGAGGTTTTCTTTCAGGATTTTCGGCATCCCGAATACGATCAGGGCTACGCGGATTTCGCGCCGAGCATGTGCATTCTCGATTCGCTTTTCAACATCGGGGCGGAAGAGACGGTAAAGCGGCTCGCGGAGAGCGGGGGGATGTCGGCGCCGGCCTAGGCGATGGCGAGCAGGTTGTTGCCGCCTGCGCTCCGGCCGCCGCCCGGGCTCAGGAGGCGGAGTGCGTTCTGGGCGTTGGTGTTCGCCTGGACGAGAACGGCTATGTTTGCCTGCTGGAGGATCCGGTTCCGGGCAGCGTTGGTGGTCTCCTCGGCGAAATCCGCGTCGCGGATGCTGCTCTCGGAAGCCGTAAGGTTCTCCCGCTGCACGGAGAGGTTCTGGATGTCCGCCTCGAAGGTGTTCTGCTGGGCCGCGCCGAGCTCGCCCTGGAAGCTGGTGAGATCGCTGATCGCCGTGTCCACGATGGCGAGCGCCTGGT
This sequence comes from bacterium, assembly GCA_027622355.1. Lineage (NCBI taxonomy): Bacteria > bacterium. The sequence continues at coordinate 4,550 of JAQBZT010000053.1, forward strand.
TCGCCCCCTCGGCCGTGGTGACGTCAATGCCCTGAAGGCTCTGCACCGCCGCATCCACGGTGGAGGTGTCCACCCCGAGATCCGCCCCGTTCACCTCGCCGAGGGTGCGGGTGATGGACTCGATGGAGGAGGCCACCTGGGTCTGGCCCGCCTGGCGGGCCACGGCGTTCCCCGCGCCGGTGTTGGCCGATGCGAGGGCTTCGTTGCGGATGCCCCGGAGCTGGTTCACCGCCTCGCCGAATCTTCCCTCCGCCGTCCGGAAGGTGTTGAGCTTGCTCTCGGCCGCCTGGATGTTCTCGGTCAGCCCGCCGATCTGGGCCCGCAGGTTTTCGCTGATGACGAGGCCGGCCGGATCATCCGCCGCGCGGTTCACCCGCAGCGCCGAGGAGAGCCGCTCGTTGCTGCGCTCGAGGGCCCGCTGGGTGTTCGACAGCGTGCGCGCCGCGTTCAGTCCCGCGATGTTCTGGTTGATCCGAAGGCCCATGCCCCATCTCCTTCAAGCAGATTCCTTCAAATCCCTGATTTCGGAATCATCCTGATTTTACCAAAAAGCGGGTGGGGAAAACCAATGCCCTTTCTCTGCGTATCGGCGCCGGATCGCCCCCGTAAAGTAAGGCAAATCACACTTCGGGCGGGTTTTCCCGGAAACGCGAGGGCGCGGCCCCTCTACCGAATCTGGCCATACACCCTTTGGGGCGGGACGAGGACGGCGACACCTCCCTGGTCCACCATCGCGCGGTCGTACTCCTCCCAGTCGGGGTGATCCGCGTCCCCGCAGGCGCGGTAGACCTCGCGGAGAAGCACCCGCAGCTCCTCGGCGTCCGTGTCGCCGTAGCCGAACAATTTCGCCTGGCCCTCGATGCTGACCCAGCTGCGCCAGCTTTCCGCCACGCAGAGCACCGTGCAGCGCGGGTCGCGGCGCAGGTTTTTGAGCTTTTTCGATTTGCCGCGCACGATCACGAACGCCGCCTGGTTCTGATACGCCCCGCAGACGACGATGCTGGCGTGGGCGGCCCCGTCGGGCTGGTAGGTGGTGATGACACCCCGGTGGTTTTTCTCCATGAAGGGACGCGCGGTTTCAAAATCCATGATGTCCTCGCTGGATGGGCACGCGCCGCGTTAAGCGCAAGGCGGCGCGGCGCGCGGAGAGTGAGAGCGCCCGCGGGGCGGCGAAGCGCATATCTTGTGCCGCAGGAATTCCAAGTTTCCAAAATACGCTTTTTTCCGCTTTTTCCAAAGTGGTGGCCAAAGTGGCGGCGCGGCGGGCCCCCCTAGATCGGCCGATCGAGGCTGCGGTACTGGATGGCCTCGGCGACGTGGGCGGGGGCGATGGTCTCCGCCCCGGCGAGGTCGGCGATGGTGCGGGCCACCTTGAGGACGCGGTGGTAGGCCCGGGCCGAGAGGCCGAGATGCTCGACGGCGCGCTCGAGGAGCTTTTTCCCTTCTCCGTCTGTTCGGCAAAAGCGCGCGATGCCCTCCGGCCCCATGTGGGCGTTGCCGTGGACGCCGGGGGTGTCCGCAAAGCGCGCCCGCTGAAGCTCCCGCGCCGCCTCGACCCGCGCGCGCACCGCCTCGGAACTCTCCCCCGTGGGGTCTTCGGCGAGTTCCTTCCACCTGAGCCGGGGGACGTTCAGGTGAAGGTCGATCCGATCGAGAAGGGGGCCCGAGATGCGCGAGCGGTAGCGGGCGATCTGCTTCGGGGTGCAGGCGCACGCGCGGGACGGATCGCCCAGGTGGCCGCAGGGGCAGGGGTTCATCGCCGCCGTCAGCATGAAGCGGGTCGGGAAGGTGAGGCTCGCCTGCGCGCGGCTGATCGTGAGGCGGCCCTCCTCGAGGGGGCTGCGCAGGCTCTCGAGGACGTTCTTGCGGAACTCGGGCAGCTCATCGAGAAAGAGCACCCCGTTGTGGGCGAGGGAGGCCTCCCCCGGCAGCGGAATCGTCCCGCCGCCCACCATGCCCGCGTCGCTGATGGTGTGGTGCGGCGCGCGGAAGGGCCGCGCCGCGACCAGGGCGTGCGCGGGCCCGAGCTTGCCGAGCACGCTCCAGACCTGGCTGGTCTCGATGGCCTCCTCGAGTGTCAGGCGGGGGAGGATGGAGGGGAGCCTGCGGGCGAGCATGCTCTTTCCGCTCCCCGGGGGGCCGATCATGATGAGGTTGTGGCCGCCCGCCGCGGCGACCTCGAGGGCGCGCTTGGCGTGGTGCTGGCCGCGGATGTCGCTGAGATCGGTTGTGGGGGCGTGCCCGTTCTGCCCGTTCGCCGCGCCCGCCGCCTCGGCGGAGATGGCGACCTCGCCCCTGAGGAAGCCCACCACCTGGGGAAGGGTGTGGACCGGGTAGATCGGAAGCCCGTCCACCACGGCGGCCTCGGCCGCGTTCTCGGCCGGGAGGACGAGCCCCGCCAGCCCCATCCGCTTGGCGAGGACGGCGATGTTGAGCGCCCCGCGCACCGGCTTGAGGGCGCCGTCGAGGGCGAGCTCGCCCAGATACATCATCCCGGGCCGCTGCGCATCGCGCGGAGCCGCGCCGTTCGCCTCGAGGAGCCCCAGCGCGATGGGCAGATCGAAGGCGCTCCCCTCCTTGCGCATGTCGGCGGGCGAGAGGTTAACCGTGATGCGCCCGAGGGGGTAGACAAAGCCCGTGTTCGAGATGGCGGCGCGGATGCGGTCCTTGCTCTCTTTCACGGCCGCGTCGGGGAGGCCCACCGTCGCGTAGGCGGGGAGCCCGCCGGCCAGGTCCACCTCGACATCGATCGGATGGGCGTCCACCCCGAGGACGGCGGCGGAGCGGGTTTTCGCCAGCATGATGTCCCTCCTGTTGAAGAAAAAGGCCGGCTGTTGGAGAAAAAGACCGACAGCGAATATAAGACGAAATGATACACGAAAAAACAGCGAAATCAACTCTTCATTTTCTGGCCGGGAAAAAGGCCCGGCCGGTGGGGGTTTTCGGCAAGGACCGCGGGATAGAGGGGAGCCTTCGGGCGAGCATGCTCTTTCCGCTGCCGGGGGGACCGATCATGATGAGATTGTGGCCGCCCGGTGCGGCGGCCTCGAGCGCCAGCCGGGGATGCCGGCGCCGGTGCACGAAAAAATCCCGCAGTATCGCGCAGCATCCCGCAAAACTCTCCATCGGGCTTCTTTTTGCCTCTTTTTGGAAAGGCGGCCTCCATCCCATCCTTCCCCCGTGGGGGGGGAAGGGGCCAAGGAAGACGGCCCACACACACTCGGCCGCCCCCGGGCGCACTCCGGCCCCCTTTTTGGATCGGCGGCGGGCCGCCCTCGAGACCACTCTCGCACATGCGGCGGGGGGCACCGGGGCAGGAAATTCGCGGAACGCGCGGCCGGCTGCCGGCGCACCCTGGCCGGGTGCTCCCCTTCGAGGCGATCGCCGGGGCGCACCGTTGCATGGAGGAAAACCGGGCGTGCAGCAAGATGGCGGTGCGGGTCACGGACGAGCCCATCAACGCGAATCCGGCGGCGGCTGTCACGGCCAGGACCGCCACGATGATGATGGTGAGACCGAGGCCGGACTTCATCGCGCCCTCCCTCATGGACTGCGGGGACGAGGTGAAATCCCCGGCCACCCTTCCCGGGATTTCTGCCCGCTCCCCTGCAGAGCGGATCCGGGAAAAGCGCCATCCGCTGTTTTGGGGAAAGCGGGAAAAGCCGTCATTCGAAAAGGATGGGATAGTTCAATATTAATGATGAAAAGGGTTTTTCACGGACGCTCCCGGGTGCCCGTGATATAATTCCGGGGGCTGCCGGGTTTCTCTTCGAGGACCCGCGCCAGGGAGGCGCCATGCTCGTCGTCAACCGCCGGATACATATCCCTCTCCGCGAGTTTCATTTTCAGTTCGCCCGCAGCGGCGGCGCGGGCGGCCAGAACGTGAACAAGGTGAACACGAAGGCCATCCTCCGCTGGGCGGTCTCGGGCTCGCCGAGCCTCCCGGCGGATGTGCGCGATCGCTTTTGCGAGCGCTACCGGCGGCGTATCACCCGGGAGGGTGAGCTCGTTCTCGCGAGCCAGCGCTTCCGCGATCAGGGGCGCAACGTGGCCGATTGTCTCGAGAAACTCCGCCAGCTCATCGAGGAGGTGGCGACTGCGCCCAAGCGAAGGCGCCCCACCCGGCCGACGAAGGCCGCCAAGGAGCGCCGCCTGGGTGAAAAACACCGCCTTTCCGAGAAGAAAAAGCGGCGCGGACACATTCGGGGGGAGGAGTAGATGCCATGAAATGGCGGGTTCTTCTGGCGGGGCTTCTTCTCGCGGGGTCGCTGCTGCCCGCCGGCGCATATCCGGCGGCGGAGGCGCAGGTGGATGTCGATCTGGAGCTTCTTCTCGCCGTAGACATCTCGGGGAGCATTGACGAGGAGGAGGCGGCGCTCCAGCGGAAGGGCTATATCGCCGCCATCCGCTCGGGGGCGGTCCTCTCGGCCATCCGCTCGGGCCGCCTGCGGCGCATCGCGCTCGCCTACGCCGAATGGGCGGGGGAGGGCTTTCAGCAGATGTTGGTGGACTGGCGCATCGTGAAGGATGAGGTGAGCGCCCAAGCCTTCGCGAAGGCCCTTGCCGCCGCTCCGGTCGGGGTCGGTCCCTACACTTCCATCAGCGGGGCGATTGAATTCGCCGTGCCCCTGTTCGCCGCGAACCGCTTCCGGGGCGCGCGCCGGGTGGTGGACATCTCGGGCGATGGCCCCAACAACAGCGGCGGACCCGTCACACCGGCCCGCGACCGGGCGGTCCGGGCGGGTGTGACCATCAACGGCCTGCCCATCATGAACAACCGGCCGAGCCGCTTCGGCTTTATGCCGATGCCGGACCTCGATCTCTACTACCGCGAGTGCGTCATCGGCGGCCCGGGCGCCTTCATCATCGTGGCGAAAACTTTCCGCGATTTCGCCCGGGCCATCCGGCGAAAGATGGTGCTCGAGATCGCAGGCAGGCGGCCGGAGGATGGGAAGAAGGCGCGCTTCGTGCCCGCCGCCGCGCCCCGACGGGGGCTGCGCCCCGCGCCCGCCTGCGATGTGGGCGAGCGGAGGCTGCGGCAGCGGCTCCGCGATTTGTACTGATCGGCCGGGCGGCTACGCTTCTTCGCCGAACATCATGATGTCGCAGTAGATCTCGATGTAGTTCCCGTCCGGATCGGTGATGTAGAAGGCGCGGTTGCCGCTTCCTTTCTCGAAGCCGTCCCCCTCGATGCCGTGGACGAGGGGGCCGTACTTGATCTCCACCCCGCAGCTTTTGACGTGTTCGATCGCCTTGAGCCACTCCCGCCGATCGGGAACCTCGTAGGCGATGTGCTGGAATCCGGCTTTCCGCTCCTCGAGGGAGTTTTCCGTATCGGGGTAGAGGCTGGGCGCGCCCTCGGGGGCCTGGAAGAAGACCACCTCGTGGTGGGTGCGATCGCACCGCAGGAAGACGCAGGCGCCGCCCGGCACCTTCGCGCCGGGGCCATCGCGGCTGGTGACCTTGAAGCCGAGGACGCTGGTGTAGAAATCCTCCATCCGCGCGAGATCGCGGGTCCAGAATCCGATGTGTCCGATCTTGTTTGTCTTGAACATCTCGCACCCTCCTGACTCCCCCGGAGTTTTCCGGATGGCCTCAGCGCCCCTCCACAACGGCCATGGCCTTGATCTCGAGCATCATGTCGGGGTGATCGAACCCCTTGACGGTGATGAGGGCGCTCGAGGGGCAGACGCTCGGAAAAAACTCGCGCCGGACGGCGACGTATCGATCCGAAAGACGCGGATCGGTGAAGAAGGTCGTCATCGTCACGATGTCCTCGATCTTCCCCCCCGCCTTTTCGAGAATCCCGCCGATGAAGCGGAAGGAGGCGCGCACCTGCTCCTCGAACTTTCCGGCGAGGGGCGCGCCCGCCTCGTCTTTGTATCTTCCCACCCCCGCGATCCAGACGATCTTTCCGCCCGCTGTCGCGACCGCGTCGGAGTAGCCGCGGGTTTCGGTGTCCTGCCCCGAGAATTCCCTGCGCTCCATCCTATTCGTCTCCGATGACGCCGATGCCCTTGATCTCGATCAGCATGTCGGGGTGATCGAGGCCGGCCACCGTGATGAGCGCGCTCGAGGGATAGTTTCCGCTTGGGAAGTATTTTTTCCGAACCTCGACGAACCGATCCGAGAGCCGGGTGTCGGTGACGAAAACCTCCATCGTGACGACATCCTCGAGGGTGCCGCCCGCCTGTTCCATCACTTTGGCCATCCGGCGGAAGGTGGCGTCGGCCTGGGCGATGAAATCACCGGCGAGGGAGTTGCCGTTTTCATCGGTGTGCGGGGCAAAGCCCGCGAGCCAGACGATGCGCCCGCCCTTTGTGACGACGGCGGCCGAGAACCCGCGGGACTTTGTGGCGGGGCCTTCAAAGTATTGACGGGGCATGGATTCCTCCTGTCGATGGGATGCCTGTCTTCGATCGGATTCGGAAGGCCTTTATTCTCTCACCGCGGCGAAGCGCCCGCCACCCCTTCTCCGCGGGCGAGGGGTACCACTATCAGGGCGGCCGCCGCGATGAAGGCGGCGCAGAGGAGCGCCATCGTCTCCAGCCGCACTCCCCGGTCGATGAAGAAGCCCATCATGACGGGGGAGAGCGCCGTGGCGAAGACGGTGCACGAGGCGGCGAGGGCGCGGATCGCCCCGATGTGGCCGGTGCCGTAAATCTCCGCCCAGACGGCGCCCCCGATCGTGAAGTTCATCCCCATCGAGAGGCCGAAGGCGAACATGTAGATGAACGCGATGTTCGGATGATCGGAGAGCGCAATCGAGAGCATCGAGACGGCCATCGGCAGGAGAAAGAGCGGGAGGAGCCGCCTCGCCCCGATCCGATCGATCAAGGGTCCCGAGAAGAGCGCGGCGGCGACGGTGGTCACCGAATACACCATGAAGGTGCCCGCCAGATAGGCCAGGGCCCAGCCTTTCGACTGGGCGAGATGGGCGCCGTGGAAGAAAAAACCCGTCGAGATGAACGAAGGGGCCATCATCGAGGGAAGAATGAGATAGAAGCGCAGATCGCGCACCACATCGCGCCGGGTCCAGGCGCGGGCGGGGGGCGCGCTTTTTTCTTCTCCGGGGGCGGGGGGCGTTTGCCGCTGTCCCTCCAGGTAGCGGCGGTGGCGCTCGGGGTGCCCCTTCAGGAGCCAGAGCGCGAGCGGTATCAGGAGGAGCACCAGGGCGCCGCCCGTCGCCAGCCAGGTTTCCCGCCATCCCATCCGGGCGATGGCGTAGACGGCGATGAAGCCGAAGATTCCCTGCCCGAGCGGATTGCCGAAGGTGGCCACGCTGATCGCCTTTCCGCGGTCCTTGTCGTAGTAGCGCGCCATGGAGGTGATGGCGGTGTGGGTCATGAGGCCCTGCCCGAAGAACCGCAGGGCGAAGATGACGAGGTAGAGCACCGCGATGTGCGGAACGAACCCCATGATCAGGGTGGCGAGGGCGAGGCCGCCGCAGACCAGCGCCGTGTAGTGGCGCAAATCGAGATGGTCGATCATCCGGCCTGCCCAGATCAGGCAGGCGGCGCTTGTCAGGGTGGCCAGCGAGTAGGTGAGGCCGAAGCCGCCGTGGGTCAGCGAGAACGCGCCGCGGATCTCCGCGCTGAAGATGCCGATGTAGTAGGTCTGCCCGAACGCCGAAAAAAGCGTGAGCGCGAAGCCAAAGGCGAGAAAGCGCCGCTGGGCGATGAGGAAAGAGAGGTAGTTCAACAAATGTCCTGGCTTTCCTCCCCCCCGCGGCGCGGGGCCGCAGGGGGGAGGGGCAATGTTTCGGGTTTACCGGGTTCTGCCGGTGGTGGTGTCGAGGGCGTGCACGTCGGTCACG
>JAQBZT010000054.1 GCA_027622355.1 bacterium
GAGATGTCTGCGTTGGATGATGATCTGACAGCGCTTTTCGATGAAGCCGAAGCCCCGGCACAGGCAGAAGCTGTCGCCGAAGACGATCTGACCACTCTTCTGGATGCAGCGGCGGAGGAGCCCGAAGCGGCGGAAGCGCCCACGCAGGAAGAGCCTGCGGCGGCGGAGTCTCCTTCGGGCGATGACGCCGCCCTCGATGATCTGTGGGGGGAAGCGATGGCAGAGCAGTCGGCGGGCGAGGCGGCCCAGGTAGCCGGGTCAGATGCGCCCGCACCTGCCGAAGCTTCTGCGGATGATTCGGGAGAGGAGAGCATCGACGATCTGTGGGGCGAGGCTTTCGCGGAACAGGAAGCGTCGCAGGCACAGGAGACTTCGGGCGAGCCGGCGGGTGCAGCGGCTGTTTCCACCGAAAGCGGCAAGGATGACCTCTCCGGTATGTGGGACGAAGCCTTCGCGGAACAAGAGGCCGCGCAAACTGCGATTCGCGAGGGAGTGGTAGCGGATGCTGATGTCCAGGACGCGGAGATTCCGGACGATGATCTGGATCAGTTGTTGGCCGGAGAGGAAGCGGGGGTAGCAGCGCCTGCGGCCGAGGGTGAAGCGCCTGCGGCCGAGGGTTCGGGTGAAGCGTCTGCGGAGGAGCCCGCAGGAGCAGACGAGGGAATTTTGAGCCAGGGAGATCTGGACGATCTGCTTTCCAGTTTCTCCCCCCCTGCCGAGAAAACGGGTAAAGGCGAAGCGACGGTGGCCGATGCGGATCCGGCGGGGAATGTTTCCCCCGACCTGGAAGACTTGCTGGGGGAAAGTGCGCCGGCGCCAGCCACGGCCGACGTTGACGACGAAGAAGAGATAGAGGCGTTTATCCCCGAAGATGGACCGGCACCCGTGGATGATGAAGTCGAAGCGGAGGCGTTTGCAGAGCCCGTGGCCGCAATGGCGGGAGTGGATGCAGAAGATGACGCCGCCCCCGCGGCGATCGGCATGATGTCGCGTTTACTGGCCGCGCTCGTAGATGTTGGCGTGGTGGGTGTTTTGGAACTCATTTTTGCCGGGGGGACGCATTTCATTGTCGCCCAGGTAGCAGGTTCGGTTTTTTCGAATATGGAAGCCCTTGTCCTTGTCCTGGCGCTTGATCTGATGGTGCTGTTTTTACTGTCGTTGCTGTATTCGGTCTATTTCGTTGGTTTGCGAGGGGAGACGGTGGGCCAGGCGCTGATTGGACTCCGGGTAGTTGATTTGGACGATCGTCCCGTGGGATATATGCAAGCCGTGCTGCGCTACTTCGGCGGACTGGCTGCGACGGTCCCCCTGGGATTGGGGCACGTCCTGGTATTCTTGGATAAAAAGGGGCGATCTCTTGGAGATCGCCTGGCTGGGACGAAAGTTGTCGCCAGTGCCGCTGCCTGAAGTTTGCGGGGGACATTCGCTTCCATGTACAACCGTCGATTTCTTCTGACATTCCTGGTTTTTCTTTTCGTTTTCGCGTGGGCAGATGCGGTTCCCTCGAGCGGACAGCCCCGCCGTCAGCCGGGCGGCGGAACGCCCGTGGACTACCGAAGCGCGCTCTCGATCATCAGCGACAAGCTGCATCAGAAGTTTCCCCATCTTGAAGGACAGATTGTGGCTGTGAAGGGGGGGGATTTGTATCTCAGCATCAGCGCCAAGGATGGAGCCTCCGAAGGAATCCGTATGAGTATTTACAGGAAGGGGGCTCCCTTTAAACATCCGACGACCGGGGCCGTGCTTGGAACCCTGGAAGAGGAAATCGGCGTCGCCAGCGTGGTTGAAGTGCGCGAGAAGTTTTCGATTGTCCGGATGGTCCGCCTCACGCCGGGCAAAGAACTCGTGCCCCGGGTCGGGGATCTGGCCCGGCTTTCTTCCTCGAAGCTGAGGTTGGCCGTTTTGCCGTTCAACAATACGACGAAGGAATTTATTAGTTCAGATATCCTGACCCGGGAGCTGGCGAACACTCTTGTGGCCGGCGGCCGTTTCGATGTTTTTGATGCCGACCGCCTGCAGGTGTGGCTTCTTGAGACGGCGATAGCCGTCGATCAGATTTTGAAGGGAGACAACGCCATCCGCCTGCGGAACCAGATCCGCGGCGATCTGGCGCTGGAGAACATCATCTCCGAAATTCGCCAGAAGAAGGTGATCACCAGCCGACTTCTTTCCTTGACTACCCGGAAGGAGCTTTTCCGTGCCGTGACGATCGTGGACGAACTGCCCTTTGAGCAACGTACACCCAAGGAGCAGACCCTTCGGCGTGGCGCCGGCGGCCGGCAGGCGAGAAGGCCCCTTGCGAATTCGAGTTTTTCCCGGAACCGCCTCGGCGTTCCTGGAGCGCGGGGCAGTGTAAGCAATTTTGTGTTCAACGATGTCACATTTCGCGGCGTGACGATCGCCGACATTGACAACGACAAGAAGAATGAAATTTTGATCATCACCTCCCACGAACTCATTGCTTACCAGATAAGCGAGGGGCGGATGCGGGAGGTGGCGCGTTTCGTTGCGGGCGTCTCCAACGACTTCCGGTGGATAGATGCCGCGGACATGAACGGCAACGGCAAGCCGGAAGTGTATATTGCGAATTACCGTTATGGCTCGTTGCTGTCCATTGTTCTGGAGCCGGACGGAAAAGGGTTCAAGAAACTCGCGGAGGATATGAACGTCTTCTTCCGCCTCATTCGGGTCCGCCGCCCGGAAGGGGACGGGAAGATTCCCGACAGCGAGGCCTTCCTGCTGCTGGGGCAGGCCCAGGGGACGCACAATCCGCTCGAAGGCCCCATTATGCGCTACCGCTGGTCGGGGCAGAAGATCTCTCAGGCGGCGCCCTACACCCTTCCTCCGAATGTGACCATTCTCGGATTCGGGCTGGCCGACTTTTTGGGGAGCGGTTCGTTCGATGTCGTCGAGAAAGGAGACGACGACAAGATGAGAGTTTACTCCCGGCGGGGTTCCGTCCGGTACACGAGTTCGGAAACCTACGGCGGTTCTGTCCAGAAGGAATACTACGACCCCGGGCAAATCGGACAGAGTCGGGCGGCCGACGAAGGCGCACCGATATTCCAGATCCGCTCGCGCATTCTGTACGAGGATGTGGACGGGGACGGTGTTCGCGAGGTTCTCGTCATCAAGAACGAGTACGGTGCCTCGCGCATCGCACCCGGTCTCGGAGTATCCGGCGGGCAGGTGATCAGTCTGATCTGGGACGGCAGCGGGCTGTCCGAGATATGGCGCGCCCGGAAGACCGATTCGGGTGTTGCCGACTTCGCGTTCGGCGATGCGGACAACGATGGTTCCAACGATCTGGTCATCGTCAATGCCAATTCGAGCGCCGGGAGCGGGAGCGTTCAAAGCCATATCTTCATCTATAAGTTGAGAAGGTAAGGAAAAAGCGGGCGGAATCGGGTGTGACCCGATCGTCCGCACCGCCGGGGAAGGGCTGGAGCCCGGGAGCGGGCCATGCTCGGGGAAAAGTCTTTTCCTACTGAAATCATTGGATTTATGGGGCACCCCGGCCTCGATTTCCGCCTGCCTTGTTGGTTGACACCCCCACGGACGATGGATACCCTGCCCCTCGCTCGGAGTTGAGCCGGGCAGAGTGGTTTTTAACCTTCTTCCACCTGGCCTCATCCGGCATCGGTACTCTGCGGATGGGCGAGGGGATCGGCCGCGAGTTGATTCCATGAAAGACCATCCCATCTCCTAGAATCCGAGCCCGTTATTTTGGAGAAGGGAGGGCGACCCTTCTCTGACCTTTTTAGAATTCTGGTCGTCCGGTATGCCCCGGACGGAATGAGGAACGTTATGCGCAAGTACCATTTGCTTGCTCCGGGACCGACGCAGGTCCCCCCCGAGGTTCTCGAGGCCCTGGCCCGGCCCCTTCTCCACCACCGGACGGAGGAGTTTGAGGCGGTTTTCGCCGAGGTGCGCAAGGGTCTTTCCTGGCTTTACCAGGTAGAAGGAGATGTCATCACGCTGGCCGCTTCGGGCACCGGCGGGATGGAGGCGGCGGTGGCGAATCTCCTCTCTCCCGGCGAGCGGGTGCTGGTCATCCAGGGTGGAAAGTTCGGCGAGCGATGGGGGGAGATCGCCCGGGCCTTCGGAATGGACACGGATGTGATGGAGGTGGAGGAGGGCCGCTCGGCCGATGTCGGGGAGGTGGAGCGCCGCCTCTCGGGAGGAAAATACCGGGCCCTTCTCGTGCAGGCGAGCGAGACCTCAACGGGCGCCAAGCACGACATCGAGAAGATCGCGGCGGCGGCCAGGCGTGCATCGCCCGATACGCTTCTCATCGTGGATGCCATTACCGCCCTCGGGGTATACGACATCCGTCCGGACGAATGGGGGCTGGACGCGGTGGTGACCGGCAGCCAGAAGTCCCTCATGCTTCCGCCGGGGCTGGCCTTCATCTGGCTGAGCAATCGGGCCTGGGATGCGGCCGAGGCGGCGGCGTCGCCCCGGTATTATTTTGATTTGCGGGCCGAGCGGAAGAGCCAGGCGAAAAACACCACGGCCTGGACGCCCGCCATCTCCCTCATCGCCGGGCTTCAGGTTTCCCTCCGGATGATGCAGGAGGAAGGGCGCGCGGCCGTTTATGCCCGCCACGCTCGCCTGTCGGCCGGGACGTGCGCGGCGGTCGAGGCCATGGGCCTGGAAATCTTCCCGCGCGATCTGCGGAGCGAAGCTGTGACGGCTGTCCGGGTGCCGGAGGGTGTAGATGGAAAGGCGATCCCCCGGACCATGCAGAGCGGCCACGGTGTCACCATCGCCGGCGGGCAGGGCGGCCTCAGCGGAAAGATTTTCCGGATCGGCCATCTGGGCTATGTGGATGAGTCCGACATCCTGGTGGCCGTGGGCGCGCTGGAAGAGACGCTGGCCGAACTGGGATACCATTTGAAAAAGGGATCCGGATTGACCGCGGCCCAGGAGATTTTTTCGAAATGACGGAAAGCTACCGCGTGCTGATCGCCGAACCCCTCTCGCCCAGGGCCCAGGAAATATTGACCTCTGCCGCCGGCTTCGAGGTTCTGAATCAGCCCGGCATCGGCCGGGAAGAACTCATTGCCAGCATGAAGAGCGTGGACGCGCTCATTGTCCGCAGCGCGACCCAGGTGGACGAGGAGGTTCTGAAGGCGGGCGAGCAGTTGAAGGTGGTGGCCCGCGCCGTGATCGGCGTGGACAACATTGATCTTGAAAGCGCAAGCCGGCAGGGCATCCTCGTGATCAACGCCCCGGACGGGAACGTCATTACCACCGCCGAGCACACCATCGCCCTGATCTTCTCGCTGGCGAGAAAGATTCCGGCGGCGGTCACCTCGGTCAAGTCCGGCAAGTGGGAGCGTTCCCGTTTCGTCGGCGGCGAGATTTTCTCGAAGATACTCGGGGTAGTGGGCCTCGGCCGGATCGGCTCCACCGTGGCGCGGCTCGCCAAGGACATCGGGATGAGCGTCATCGCCTACGATCCGTTCATCTCGGCGGAGGCGGCCTCCAGCCGCGGTGTCAAGCTGGTGAGCTTCGATGAGCTGCTCGCCCAGTCCGATTACATCACCCTGCATGTGCCGGTGACCGCCGAAACGCGCCACCTGATCGGGCGCGAAGAGATCGAGAAGATGAAAGAGGGGGTTCGCCTGATCAACTGCGCGCGCGGCGGGCTGCTGGATGAGGCGGCCGTGGCCGAAGCCATGGACGAAGGGAAGATCGCCGGGGTGGCGCTGGATGTATACGAAGTCGAACCCCCGGGCAAGGAGAGCCCGCTCGTTTTTCGCGATGAGGTGGTCTGCACCCCTCACCTCGGCGCCTCGACCGAGGAGGCGCAGGAGAACGTGGCCACCAGCGTGGCGCGCCAGATTGTGGACTATCTGTCCGAGGGCATCGTCACCCACGCGGTCAACCTGCCCTCCCTCACACCCGAGGAACTGGAGCGGCTGGGGCCCTACATCGATCTCGCCGAGCGGCTCGGGAGCTTTCTCGCGCAGCTGGCGAGCGGCGGGGTGCAGCGGCTCCAGGTGATTTATGGCGGACCGCTGGAGAACCCGATGGGTCCCCTGACGGCGGCCGCGCTCAAAGGGGTGATGAGCCACTTCCTCAGTGGCGCGCGGGTGAATCTCGTCAACGCTCTCCTTCTGGCCAAGGAGCGCGGGATCGAGGTGGATACGACGAAGCGCAGCGAGATGCCCGTGTATACGGATCTGATCGAGATCAAGGTATGGACCGGGGAGGGTGAACGCTCCGTCGCCGGTACGTTCGTCCGCACCGGAGAGCCGCGCATCGTCCTGATCGATGATTTGGCGGTAGATGCCGTGCCGGAAGGGTTTATGCTGGTGTTCAAGAACGACGATCAGCCGGGTATGATCGGCACGATCGGGACATTGCTGGGAAATCACAAAGTCAATATCGCCGGCATGCAGCTCGGCCGACAGAAAAAAAAGGGACGGGCGGTGGCTATTTTGAATCTCGATGATCCGATCCCCGACGATGTGCTCGATGAGCTTCGGTCGGTGCCGAACATTTATGATGTGAAATTGGTGCGCGTGCAGAAAAACGATGGAAACAATTGATGGTGGCGGGTGATATGGACTTCAACCGGGCCATGCCGGCGGGCGCCAAGGTTTTTCTGCCGGAGCAGGCCGAACGGAAAAGACAGGTGGAGCAGCGCCTCCTCGATACGTTCGGGCGCTGGGGGTTCCGGGAAATCGTGACCTCCGCGTTCGACTTCTGCGGCCCGGAGACGGGCGGCGAGGTGCGCGAGGAACAGACGTTCCGCCTCGTGGACCGGGAGAGCGGCGGACTTCTGGCGCTGCGCTCGGACGTCACGCCGCAGATCGCCCGCATCGCAGGCACCCTGCTCGCGAAAGAGCCGCGTCCGTTGCGGCTGTGCTATGTGACCGATGTGTTCCGTCACGCCCATGTGGCGGGTCTGCTTCAGCGGGAGTACCGCCAGGCGGGGGTCGAGCTGATCGGCCTGATGTCGCTCGAGGCGGATGTGGAGATGATCGCCATCGCCTCGACGTGTTTCCGCGTCAACGGGGTGGAGAATTTCCGGATGTCGCTTTCGCACGGGGCTTTCCTCAAGGGCCTGCTGGAGGAGTTTCAGCTGGAGGGCAGCCAGCGGACGGAAGTGCTCGAAGCAGTGGCGCGCCGCGATGTGGCGGGCCTCCGCAGCCTGACGAAGGAGGTGCGCTCGCGGAACGGAAGCGCGAAGGTGCTGCTTGCGCTCCCGGAGCTGTTCGGCGGCGGCGAAGTGCTCCGGCGGGCGGAAAAGCTGGTGGCGAACCGCGATTCCAGGCGGGCGTTGGCGGAACTCCGGCAGGTCTCCGAAATGCTCGAGCTCTACGGCATCGCCGAGCAAGTGATCTTCGATCTGAGCGATTTCCGGAATTTCAACTACTATACGGGCGTCATCTTCGAAGGCTTTGTGGAGGGCGCGGGGTATCCCGTGTGCGGCGGCGGGCGATACGATCAACTGCTTGGCCGCTACGGAACGGACGGCCTCGGCACCGGCTTCGCCATGGATGTCGATCATCTCCTTCGCGTGGCTTCGCAGAACGGCATCCGGAACGGCGCGCCAGATTTTCTCGTAATTGACTTCACGAATGCCAAGCGCATCGGGATGACGGCGGCGCGCGAACTGCGGGCGTGCGGCTGGCACGTCGCCCGCGATATCATGCGCCGCGATCTCCCGGCCTCGCTGGCCTATGCCCGGAAGGCGGGAATCGGTTGCTGTCTGGTCGTGGACGCCACGGGCGGCCGATCAGGACAAGTGCGCCTGATGGACTCCTCCGGGAAGGAGCGGGGGCGTTACAGCATCGCGGAATTGGTGTCGGAGGTAGGTACACGGGGAGACGTACCATGAGCGTTCTCGCGGTTGTCGGCGGCCAATGGGGCGATGAAGGCAAGGGGAAGGTCGTGGACCTTCTCGCTCGCCGGGCGGATGTGGTCGTCCGCTACCAGGGGGGCGCCAACGCCGGGCACACCGTCGTGGTGAACGGGAAGCATTTCGTTCTCCATCTCGTTCCCACCGGCATCCTCCATCCGCACGTGCGCTGCATCATCGGCTCAGGGGTTGTCCTCGATCCGGTGGCGCTCGCCGAGGAGATCGAAACCCTGCGCGAGAACGGAGTCCACGTCGGGAGCAATCTCGTGGTCGGCAAGCGCACCCACCTCATCATGCCCTACCACAAGGTACTTGACGCCCATATGGAAGAGCTCCTGGGCGTGAACCGGATCGGCACCACCGGCCGGGGGATCGGCCCTGCCTACTCGGACAAGGCGGCCCGTCTCGGCGTCCGGGTGTGCGATCTGTTCGACGGCAAGGTGCTGGGAGAGCGGGTGCGGGTGAGTCTCGCTATCAAAAAGCGTGCCCTCGGTGACATCGAACTCTCCGATGAGGAGCGGCAGGCCCTCGATGAGAGCTATATCCTCGGCGTCTGCCGAAAAGTGCAGGACATTCTCGCGCCCCATGTCCGGAACACCGACGAGGAGATGTACGAAGCCCTCAATGAGAAGAAACGGATTCTCCTCGAAGGGGCCCAGGGAGTTTTGCTGGACGTGGACATGGGCACCTATCCCTTCGTGACCTCAAGCAACACCGGAGTCGGCGGCGCAATCTCCGGCCTTGGGCTTCCCGTGCGGAGCATCACCAGAGTGCTGGCGGTGATGAAAGCCTACTGCACCCGCGTGGGGCAGGGTCCCTTCCCTACCGAGCTGCACGGCGAAGAGGGCGAGCGGCTTCGGGCCGAGGGCGATGAGTTCGGTGCGACGACCGGCCGGCCCCGCCGCTGCGGCTGGTTCGACGGGGTGGCGGCCCGCCACGTGATTCACGTTGCAGGGGTGGACGTTCTTTTTCTGACCAAACTCGATGTGCTCGACAATCTGGATACCATCCGCGTCTGCGTGGGCTACCGCCTGAAAGGAAAAGAGACCGATACCTTTCCCGCCGAGGCGAGTGTCCTTGAACAGTGCGAGCCGATCTACGAGGAATTGCCCGGATGGAAGTCTTCCACGGTCGGGGTCCGCTCCCTTGATGATCTGCCGCCAAGGGCGCGCGAGTATATTGATTATCTCGAGAAGCTCACTCGGCGGCCCATCTGGTACATCTCGACCGGGCCCGGACGAGAGGATGCCATCGAGATCCAGGATCCAATGGCCGCCATCGTGGAGGCGGGGAATTGACAATCTGGCACTCGAAGGCCGGGAATTTCCGCGCGCCGTGGATGTTTTTCCTCATAGGGTGCCTTCTGGCGCTGCTGGCCTCGGGACCGGTGTCGGAAGGAGCGGCACCGGCAAAGCCTGAAGCGGCAAAGCCTGAAGCGGCAAAGCCTGAAGCGGCAAAGCCTGAAGCGGCAAAGCCTGAAGCGCCAAAGCCTAAAGCAGCAAAGCCTAAAGCAGCAAAGCCTGAAGCGGCAAAGCAACTTCCGGGCTTTGGCAAATACCGTGTGGTGCGCGTCGATCGGGAGGGCATTTTCCCGCAGGCCGTCACGGTGGCACCGGGCACGACTGTCATCTGGTTCAATGCCACGGACCGTTTTTCCTCGATGGTGTTCAACGAGGGGAATCTACTGCGGAATTCGACGAAGGCGCCGACGCTGTTTTTTCTGGCCTCCGATGGCACATTCATCAGCTCGGCCATCGAGCCCGGCGCTACCGCCAGCCTGGCGTTTGTCCGCCCCGGGACGTACAACTATTTTATCACCGGGCTTGAGATTTCCGGAGGCGGGGCTTTTGCCCGGGTCATTGTAAAATAAGAAAAGTCCGCCGTCTGGGTTTGCGTGGGAGAGTAAGATGGCTCCGGAGAGTGTTTCCATCGGTTTGGCGTTCATCGCCGGTGTGTTGAGTTTTGCTTCTCCCTGCGTTCTTCCGCTTTTCCCCAGCTATATTTCTTTCATCACGGGCCTGAGCTACGAGGAAGTCCGCGAAGGCGCGGACCAGGGAAAACTCCGTGCGCTCATCCTGGTGAACTCCCTGTTCTTCATCGCGGGCTTTTCGACGGTATTCATCGCCCTGGGGGCGAGCGTTTCCTATCTGGGGAAGATCCTTTTCGACTATCAGAGCGGCATCCGGATCACTGGCGGCATCCTGATCACCATGTTCGGCCTCTACATCGGGGATCGCGCCCTCGACTTCAGGCTTCAGCGCGTCATCTCCCGCCTTCCCGCGGCGGGGACGGCGGCGGCGGCTGTTGCGGCGGTGGCGGGGGGTCTCTTCGTTCTCTCGCGGGATTTCCCGACGGCGGGCGGCGTGCTCGCCGCCTTTGGCCTCTACATGGCGGTGGCGGTGTTCTTCCCGGCCATCTCGCAGGAAAAGCGGGTTTCCATCCAGAGCAAGCCGGCCGGCTGGGCGGGCAGCTATATCGTCGGGGTGGCGTTCGCAGCCGGGTGGACCCCCTGCGTCGGCCCTATCCTGGGGAGCATTCTCCTCTACGCCGGAACGCAGGAGACGGTGGGGCGCGGCGTCGTCCTTCTGGTGGGCTACTCCCTGGGTCTGGGGCTGCCCTTCCTGCTGAGTGGCCTGGGGGTGGGCTACTTTTTCAAGTTTTATCAGTCATTCCGCCGCTACATGCGGGGGGTCGAGCTGGGGAGCAGCGCCTTGCTCCTTCTCGTCGGTCTGCTGCTGATCTCGGATTACCTCACCATCCTCAGCTCGTATCTGATCTTCCTCACCGGCTACACCGGCGTCTAGGCCGGGCGCCCTTCACCGGATTTCAAACGAAGAAAAACCCCCGCGTGCGGCCTCGCGCGTGATCTGCACGTCCCGCACACGGGCCATCGGCGGCCCGCTCCGGCACCAGGCGATCAGCGCGTCGAGGACTTCCGCCGGCCCTTCCGCCACGAGTTCCACCACCCCATCCGGCCGGTTCCGCACCCATCCACAGAGCTCCAGCTCGCGCGCCTTCCACTGCGCGCTCATCCGGTAGCCGACGCCCTGCACGCGCCCCTGAATGAGAAGGTGGATTCGCTCTGACATCGAACGGCTCGGCTGCAAGGGTCAGGCGGGCGGCCTTTCGCGATCCCGGAGCCCCGCATCAATGCTGTCCAAAAATGCCCGAATGGACTTTTCCCGGTCCTTTGCGTCGCGGATGGGCCGCCCGACGACCAGCATGTCCGAGCCGGCGGCGATCGCCTTGCGCGGGGTCTCGGCGCGGGCATGATCATCGTGCCCGCCCTCATCCAGGCGCACGCCCGGTGTCACGATGAGCAGGCCATCCCCCAGTTCTCTCCGGAGAGAGGCCACCTCGCGGGGGGAGGCGACGATGCCGTCGATTCTGGCCTCCTGCGCCAGCCGGGCGCCTGCGAGGACCTGCGCTTCCATCGGCCGCTCGATGCCGGTGGCCGAGAGGGTGGTCTGATCCACGCTGGTCAGCACGGTGACGGCCAGAATGACCGGCGGCGCCGCGCAGCGATCCCGCCCCCGGGCGCAGGCCTCGAGCATGGCGGGGCCGCCCGAGGCGTGGACGGTAAGCAGGGAGACGCCCAGCTCGCCGGCGGCGGCGACAGCCCGCTCCACCGTCGTGGGAATGTCGTGAAATTTCAGGTCCAGGAACACCCCGGCCCCGCGGGCGAGAATTTCCGCCACCGCAAGCGGGCCGGCGCTTGTGAAAAGCTCCATCCCGACCTTGAACCAGCGGACACGGCCGGCAAGCGCATCGAGAAGCGCCTTGGCCTCATCGAGGGAGGGCACATCCAGCGCGCAGATCAGCCGATCGGCCGCGTCCCGGGGATTTCGCGGATCGGGCAGGCTCACGCCGAATCTTCCTCTTCCTCGGCCGCCGCCTTCGCCTTCTTCTTCCGGGCCATGACTTTCGCGATGACGACGCTGATCTCATAGAGGGCGAGCAGCGGCCCGGCAAGCAGCAACTGGGTCACGATGTCGGGGGGTGTCAGGATTGCGGCCACCACGAACGCGCCGACGATGACATAGCTCCGGTTCGAGGTGAGGAACTCCGGGGTCACCACCCCGATCTTGACGAGCAAGAGGGTGATGAGGGGCACCTCGAACACAAGCCCGAAGACGAGGAGCAGCTTGAAGACGAACGAGATATAGAAGCCGATCGAAATCTGGGGGACCAGGCTGTCGGTGGCGAAGCTCAGGAGAAACGACAACCCGTAGGGAAGAATCAGGTAGTAGCAGAAAAGGGCGCCGATGGTGAAGCAGAGGGTCGAGGCGATCACGAAGGGGAAGGCGTACCTTTTCTCGTTGCTCAAAAGTCCGGGGGCGCAGAACCGCCAGATGTGAAAGAAGATGAACGGGAGGCTGAAAT
>JAQBZT010000055.1 GCA_027622355.1 bacterium
GCCGCGCAGGGCACCCTCCTCGCCCTCTACCACCGCGAAAAAACCGGGGTGGGCCAGGAAGTGGACGTGAGCATGCTGGACGGCCAGGTGGCGCTGCTCACCTACCACGCCAGCAGCTTCTTCGCCACCGGAAACGTCCCGCCCCGCCGGGGGAACAAGCACCCCTCCATCACCCCGTATGAAACGTTCTCGTGCCGGGACGGCTACTTCAACATCGGGGTGGGCAACGACAGCCTCTGGCAAAAGTTCTGCGGCGCGATGGGTCTCGGGGACCTCAAGGATGACCCCCGCTTCGCCGTGAACGCCGACCGGGTGCGCAACCGGGAGGCTCTGACGCCCATCCTCGATGAATTTTTCGCCTCGCGCACCGCCGCCGAGACGCTGGAAACCCTCCGCACGGCGGGGGTCCCCTGCGGGCCGATCAACGATCTGGCCCAGGTGCTCTCCGAACCCCAGGTCCTGGCCCGGGAGATGGTGGTGGACGTGGATGCGCCCGGTGCGGGGCCGACCAAGGTCACCGGCGTGCCCATCAAACTCTCGGACAC
Organism: bacterium; assembly: GCA_027622355.1. Classification (NCBI taxonomy): domain Bacteria; species bacterium. The sequence goes on from JAQBZT010000055.1 coordinate 546, forward strand.
CCCGGGCGGGGTGCGGCTGCCGCCGCCCGCCCTCGGTCAGCACACCGACGAAATTCTCGAAAACCTGCTGGGTCTTGACGAAGCCGCCCGCCGATCGCTCCGCGAGGGCGGGGTGGTCTGAGGTTGCCATGAACATGGAGCCCGTTCGCATCGAAAAGCCGAAATCGCTCAGCCAAGTCGTCGCCGAGGAGGTGAAGGAGGCGATCCTCAAGGGCATCTTCCAGCCCGGGGACAAGCTGGTCGAGACGAATCTCACCCAGTCGCTCGGGGTGAGCCGCACCCCGCTGCGCGAGGCCTTCCGCGAGCTGGCCGCCGAGGGCTACATCACCGTCATCCCCCACAAGGGCGCCTACGTCAGCCGCATCACCCGGGAGGAGGCCTACGATCTCTACATCATCACGAGCGTCCTCGAAGGGCTCGCCACCCGGCTGGCCACCCCCCATCTTTGTGAGGGGAAGGCGCGCGAGGAGTTCCTCTCCCTCTACGAGGATTTGAAGGCGCAGCACAAAAAAGGGAATGTGGACGCCTACTGGGCCGCCAACCGCCATTTTCACCAGTTCATCGCCGACGCCTCGGGCAACGAGCGGCTGCAGGGGATAATCGACAACCTGCGGCGGCAGATTCTGAAAACACGGGTGATCACCCTGAACTACCCCGGGCGGCTCGATGAATCCATGGCGGAGCACGAGGAGATCCTTCAGGCGATTCTTCGGGAAGACGGCCGGGAAGCCGAGCGCCTCGTCATCGATCACCTCGAGAAGCAGAGCCGCTTCGTGCTCGATCTCCTCCCTCCGGAGCCGGAAGAAGAATGAGCGACAAGGACCCCCTCCGCGCCAACATCGAGGACTTCTACCAGCGGGCGGCCGCCTACACCCACAGCCTCCCCGAATCGGAAGCCGCCTGGCTGGGGGGCGTGATCCGGCAGACCGGCTGCGGGGCGGGCGCGCTTCTTGTGGACATCGGCGTGGGCACGGCGAACGCCGCTCTTCCCTTCCTCGAGGCGGGCGGGCGCCTGCTCGGGGTGGAGGTCGCCGCCGCGATGGCGGAGAAGGGAAGAACCCGCCTCGACGGGATGGGCCTGGGCGCCGCGGCCGCTTTTTTTCTCGGGGACGGCCACCGGATTCCCCTGGCGGAGGGGTGCGTGGATTTCTCCATCTGCCGGAATGTTTTTCATCACATGCGGTCCCCGGCCGAGGTCGTCGCCGAGATGGTCCGCATCCTCCGGCCGGGCGGCCACATCGCCGTCATGGATCACTACGCGCCGGATGGGGCCGCCGCGCAGGCGGAAATCCACGTCATCGAGAAGCTCCGCGAGCCCTCCCTCGTCCACACCGTCTCGCTCGCGGAGTTCAGGGCCCACTATGCGGCGGCCGGGGCCGATCTCATCGAGGCCCACACAGAGAAGGAGCGCCTCGGCGCCCTGGAATGGCTCGAGAGCGGCCGAACGCCGGAGGCGAACATCCCGGCCGTTTTGGATGGACTCGAAAAGATGCGCGATTCAGGCGGCGGCTGGTTCGAGGCCGAGGGCACGCGCGGTGCCCTCGCCATCCTCCGCAAGCGCGCGTTTGTTTTGGGGAAAAAGCGGTAGAGGGGTCGTTTCATTGCTGATTTTCAGAAATTTTCCCTGTTTACGATTTGGCTTGAAAATCAACGGAATCTTTTCGTCCTTTTCAAACGATTTTGGTTGACAGATTAAAGCTACCTTCCATATTTTAAAGTGAGTTAAAAATGGACTGGAAATCTCCGGTCGGCACTGGGCTTCAGTGAACACCGGGGCTTTTCGCTTTTATGGGAACCTTTTTAGCCCATATCCACCCACAGAACCTGCTGGGGAACGACGGAATTTCGTTTGTATTATATCGTAGGCCCGATTTGGCTGACTGGGTTTTAAAATATGACGGCCAATTGGATGACTTGGAACAACAGTAGACACATAATCTCTTTTTCTAAAGATGCAAAAACAAAGAACAAAAACCGGATATTCAGGATCTATTGACACGAGCCCGTGGTCACCACTTTCATCTGCATAGATTATAAAATTACTAGGTAGTGGGTCAGTCTGCTTGTTTTTCTTGTCATTCCGAGCGCCGGAGGCGCGAGGAATCCGCTTTTCCACAGCAGATTCCTCAGTCGCTGCGCTCCTTCGGAATGACACCACGGGTCCATTGTGCAAACGGACCCACGACCGGAATTTCCCCCTTTTCGCGCACGGGGATTTCTTATAGAATCCCCTGTTGTTGAGAGGGAGTGTTTCCCCCCCATCGCCGCCATCTGCATTTTTTCTCGTGTCTCGCCGCCGGAAAGTGAGTGTCCCATGCGTGCGCGCTCTTCCCTCACGCGGCGCCAGCTCATTGCCTCGGGGCTTGCCCTCGCGGCCTCGGCCGCTGCGGCCGGCGCTGCGGCGGCGGCGAAATTGCTCCCCACCCCGCGCCAGACGCCGGGGCCTTTCTACCCGCAACGGATACCCCTTGAGTCGGACAACGATTTGGCCCAGGTCGGAGGAAGCGATCGCCCGGCGGCCGGCCAGCTCACCCATGTCTTCGGAAGGGTGGTGGACGAGGACGGGCGCCCGGTCCGGGGCGCGCAGGTGGAAATCTGGCAGTGCGACGCTTTCGGCTTCTACCATCACCCCTGGGACCGGAGAGGGGAGGCGGATCCCGCCTTTCAGGGATACGGCCGGATGACCGTGGGCGCGGATGGCGGTTTCCGGTTCCGGACGATCCGGCCGGTCCCTTATCCCGGAAGGGCGCCCCACATCCATTTCGGCATCCGCGGCGCCGGAATCGGCTGGATGACGACCCAGATGTACCTCAAGGGACATCCGCTGAACGCGGCGGATGGGCCGCTCAACAGCGTGGATGACCCGGCGGCGCGGAGAAGCCTGATCGTGGATCTTCGTCCCGCCTCCAATCTGGAAGCGGGCGCGCTGGCCGGGCGTTTTGATATTGTGCTGGGGCGGAATGCCTTTCAGCGCTGAATTTCCAGCAGTCTTTATCGTGAGAGAGGAATAAATGGCCAGGAAGAAAGTGCGTCAAAAGGGAAAAGAGCCGGTCCGCCGATCTTCGAAAGGGAGCGGGAAGATCGTTGCGATTGCCGCCGTGGCCGCGGTCGTTCTTTTCGCCGCATACAGCTGGTGGCAGGCCGCAGACGACAAGAAGAATTTCCAGAAGCTGGCCGCCGCCGGAAAGGGAGCGCCTTCCCGGGCTGAGCAGCTTCCCTCCCTCGGAAACGCCCATCTCCAGCCGGGCCAGGCGGGCTCTTATGCCGATCGCTTTCCCACTTCGGGGGCCCACGCGCCGAATTGGAGCACACCGGGATTTTACGATGCGCCCCAGCCGAAGGAGATGCTCGTCCATGCCCTCGAGCACGGCAACATCGTCATCTACTACGATCAGCCCGATCCGAAGACCCTCGGCGCCATCCGCGCCTGGACCGATCTCTACCGCGGCCAATGGGACGGCGTTATCGCCGTTCCGGCCAAGGGGTTGGGCGCGCGGGTCGTGCTGACGGCCTGGACGCGCCGCCTGGCGATGGACCGGTTCGAGCCCGCGGCCGCCGCCGCCTTTGTGGACGCCTACCGCGGGCGCGGCCCGGAGAATCCGGTCCGCTAGCCCGAACCTCCCCGCATCTTCTGCGCGGGCCTTTCCCGCTGGATGTGCGAGAGTGAGCCTGTCCCGCCCCAAAGGGGAGGGCCGGCGCGCGCGCGCCGGGCGGGCCGGGCTTCGAAAAGGGGGCCATTGCACGATACTGAAGGATAATGACGGTTTTTTTGCGCCGAGGGGAGAAGGCGCGAGCGACAAGGCCCCCCGCCGGTCTAGATCAGCTCCCGCTTTCCCTGCGAGAAGGGAAATTTGATCGTCAGGCAGCCCTCGTTCAGCAGCCAGGGGCGCACGATGAACTTGCGCGCCCCGCTCTTGTGCATGGGATCGGCGGCGGCAATCTCCCTGGCTTCCGCAAGAGAGTTCGCGCGGACGATGACCATCCCCTCGCCGGTCCAGTACTCCTCGTTGTCGTCCCAGTGGGGCCCGGCGCCGAACATGATCCCCTTCCGCTCGAGTTCGGCCTGATATTCGAGATGTTCTTTGAGATTTTCCATCACGGGGCCGAGTTCGCCCGTGGGGGTGGTGAAATAGACATAGAGCTGCATGTTCAGGTGGCCGTGTTCGGCGCTTTTCTGGCGGATTTCCTTCGCGGTGGGGATCGGTGGTCCGGACATCTTTTCCTCCATCGTGTTTGTGAACGCCTCCGCCGGGGGAAGCAGGCACCCCGGGGAAGGAAGCGAATTCGGGGCCAAGGATGGATACAGATTTATCCTACGGGAAATTGGCGCGGATTTGAAGCCGGATCGCCCCGCGTTGCCTTCGATTTGCGGGGATGGCATCCTGCCAGCGTCTCTTTTTGAGGGAGGTTTTCCGGATGCGTAGACACCACGACATGGGCGGCGAGGCGGAGTTGGCCCGGCTCGTCACGCGCGACTGCATGATCGGCGTCGCTGTGCCGCGCGTTCCGGCAGGGCAGACATGAGCGAGGCCGCCGCCGATCCCTTGAAGGGCTACCGTGGCAAGGCCCGCGCGGTACTCGAATCCTTCGGCGTCCGCGTCTGGAGCGAGGTGGACGCCGAGACCACCCGCGGGAAATTCCACGGCATCATCCTTCCCCGGGCCGAACAGGCGGACGAGCACCACATCGTCCTGAAGCTCCTCACCGGCTACAACGTCGGCGTCGCCGCCGAAAATATCCTCCAGATGAAAGAGGTCGGCTACCGGGAGGCGAACTACCAGATCCCGGAGAAGGAATTTCCCAAAGATCCGGCCAAGCCCAACGTCACCCTTCTGGGGACCGGCGGCACCATCGCGAGCCGTCTCGATTACCGGACGGGCGCCGTCATCCCCGCCTTCGCGCCGGGGGAGCTCTACGGCGCGGTGCCCGAGCTGGCGGACATCTGCAATCTCGACACCATCAAGCTCTACGGCATCTTCAGCGAGAACATCGGCCCCGAGCACTGGATCGGCACCGCGCTGGCCATCGAGAAAGAGCTCGAAAAAGGGGTGGACGGCATCGTTATCGGCCACGGTACCGACACGATGCACTACACCGCCGCCGCCCTGACGTTCATGGTGCAGGATCCGCCGGTGCCCATCGTGATGGTCGGCTCCCAGCGATCGAGCGACCGGCCGAGTTCGGACGCGGCCCTGAACCTCATTCACGCGACCCAGGCCGCCGCGACGGGGCAGATCGCCGAGGTCATGGTCTGCATGTTCGGGCCGACGAGCGATGCGTACGCGCTGCTCCACCGCGGGGTGCGGGTGCGGAAGATGCACAGCAGCTACCGCTCGGCCTTCCGCACGCTGAGCGATGTGCCGCTCGCCAAAATCCAGGGCGAGACGCTGACCCCCATCAAGGAGGACTGGCGCCCCCGCGATCCGGCGCGAAAGCCGCGCATCCGCGCCTGCTTCGAGGAAAAGGTCGGGATACTCTACTACTACCCCAACATGCAGCCCGACGTGCTCGAGGGGTTCATCGAGAACGGCTACAAGGGGATCGTCATCGCGGGGACGGGTCTCGGCCATGTGAACAAGCCGCTCTATCCGGCGCTGGAAAAAGCGCGGGACGCGGGCATCCCGATGTTCATGACGGTGCAGACCCTGTGGGGTTTCGCGCAGATGTACGTCTACGATACGGGGCGGGACATCCAGGAGCGCGGCGTCATCCCGCTGGCGAACATGCTCCCCGAGGTGGCCTACGTGAAGCTCGGCTGGGCGCTCGGCCAGACGGGTGACCCCGCGGAGGTGAAGCGGATCATGCTGGAGCGGGTCTCGGACGAGATCACCGATCGGGAGCCCCCGAACGGCTATCTGATCCTCCAGGGCGGGCTTCCCGAGGTGGATGATTACCTAAAGAAATATTGGAAGTAAGATAACCTAAGTAATTGTTTTTAATTAAATAACTATCCTTGTCGCGTTTGCCATTTCTGGCGAACCCGCTCCCCGATCTCCTGTCCGCCGCGCCTTCCCCGGACTTCCTTCATCACCAAGCCCATGAGGTAGGCGAGGCGGTTCTCGTCCGCGGGATTGTGCATGGGGTCCGCCCCGTGGGCGGCGATGACTTCGGCCACCAGCTTTTCCAGCGCCTCATCCGCCAAGGGGGAGAGATTCAGGGCGCCGAGCGCGGCTTCGAGACTTTCTCCACCTGCCATTTTCCGGAGAAGCGCGGGGATGGCCTCGCGGCCGAATTTTCCATCTTGAAATGCTTGAAAAAGCGTGACCCATCCATCATCCGTGATGGCGGAGAGGTCCGCCTTCTTGATTGATTTGGCGGTGTGGACCAGGGTGCAGCCCGCGAGAAGGGGAGATGCGCCCGTTTCGGCCACGATGCGATCGAGCAGCGCCCCTCTGGGAGAAAAGGCGAGGGTGCTTACCACATCCTCCGGCAGCTTCCAGGAGAGGTAGCGGGTTTCGCGCTCCCAGGGCGGCTCGGGCATGGCCGCCTCGATGCGGGCGAGATGCGCCTCCTCGATGGGGATGAGGGGCAGGTCGGTGTCCGGGTACATCCGGTCGGAGCCCGCGAGGATTCTTTCGAAGTCCGTTGTTCCGTCCCCCAATGATTGTCGCGTTTCGTGGGGAATCTCCACGGCGGCCTCCCGCAGGCGGATTTCGATCTCCTGCACGGCGGTCCGAAGGTCGCCCTCGGGCCCGAACGCCACGAGGAGGGCGTCTTCATCCTTGGCGCCGGTGGCGCGGGCTGCCGCCTCCCAGTCGCGATCGCTCAGGATTTCCGGCCGGCGTGGATCGGCGGCGTCCCGGCAGAAGAGAATGGGGTTCTGATCGAGGCAGGCGATGACGCGCACCCTTCCCGCGACATCCCGCAGGAAGGGGATGCTTGTGTCCTCCGGCCCATCCTGGAGGTGCCAGCCGAGGATGCCCACGAAGCGGGGGACCCGTATCGCCCAGACTTGGTGACCCCGGGCACAGGCCTCCCGGAGGATGGGATCTTCGATTCCCTCCGCCGGGAGGGGGGCCGGCTGCGCCGTGACATCGTCGGGTCCGATGCCGCGCTTTCGGAGTTCCTCGCGGATCTCAAGCAGCCCCTTTTGCCGCAGGGCCTCGTTGTGGGTGAGCTGCCGGAAAGCCGAGAGCTGCGGCACGCCCTTGATTTCGACCCGCGGCGCCCCCTCGATGCTGACGTTCACGTCCTGGCGGACCGAGCCGATGCCCCGCCGCACTTTCCCCGTTGCGCGCAGCAACTGGCCGATCCGCCGGCCGACATCCACGACTTCATCGGGCGTCCGCATCTCCGGGTAGGTGACCACTTCGAGCAGGGGCATTCCCAGGCGGTCGGTGCGGAAGGTGATGCGGTGTCCCTCGTCGGCGACCTCGCGGCACGAGTCCTCCTCGAAGCTGATCTGGATGACGGGAACCTCCCGATCCCGCAGGGGGATTTTTCCCTCCACCCCGACGATGGCGGTGCGCTGGAAGCCGGTCGGGATGCTCCCGTCGAGGTACTGCTTCCGCGTGATGTGAATCTCCCCGACCACGCTGCAGCGAAGCAGAAGCGCCACCTCGAGCATGATGTCGATCACGCGTGGATCGGGCGGAAAAGGAGGGGTGTCGTCCATTTCGTAGGTGCAGACGGTGTCGTTCCGCACCTGGTAGACGACTTCCTTGCGGGTCTTGAACTCCATGAGGGCGGCCCGGTCGTACACGCCGAGTTCGGAGAGGGTCGGGCGCATGTGGCGGAGCACTTCGGCATCGAAATCGGTGGAATAGCGGCCCGCCGGACAGCGGCAGTAAAGCTTCCGGGCGGTCAGCAGCTGGTAGTGGACCTCCAGGCCGGAGCGGAAGCCCAGCGCGTCGTAATCGAGTTTTGTCATGCAATCCCAACCGAAATAGGGCCCCGGAATGTGCTTCCGGGGCGGTGAAAACAGCCGCGATTTTATGCCGATGAGCGCCCTGATCTCAAATCCCTTTCGGGTAATGGGAAAATCCGCGAACCCAGCCGGAATTCCGGGCCCCTTGGCTGGGGAAATGCCAAGAATGGGAGCGTTACCATGAAAGAAAAATATTATATTAATTTGTATATTTCAAGAATATATTGTAGAATATATTAATTCAATTATTTTAATTAAAGGAGTGCGCGATGCCCCAAACACGGGTCATATGTGTGGTTCGGGAGGCAGAGGAGGTTTTGGCGCATCTGGCGAAGCGTGCTGAAAATAATGGCGAAGCTGGAGAAAGCGACGGCTTTCTCCGCGCCCAGGCCTCCCTCATGGCAGTGCGCTTCGCCCTGGAGGGCGACACGCGGCTGATGGAGATGTTGACCCGAGGGGAGATTCCTTGTCCAAGATGCTTCGGCCGAGGGAAACTTTTCCCCTAGGCGCATCGTCGTTGTTTCCCTCCCGGGGACGGCATTCCATTTCAGATTTTTTCGTTTTTCCCAGATGATTTTTCCGGAGAGCAGGGAGCGAATAAAGATGGGACGGTGCGCGGCTTGCCGGGTGCTGGCCGGGGGTGTGTTTCTTGAAAGCGGTTTCCCGTCGAAACTATCTTTTCCCAGCAAAGGGAATATCCCCCTCGGCAAGATCCTGGGGCAAGGGGGAGAGCCGGGCCGGTAGCGCATCCGGCGGCCGATTCCGAAGAGCTTGATCATCGCGAAACCCGCTTGCGCCCCGCGTTCTTCCTGGGCCACTATCCGGATTCATCGAAAAACAGCCATCATGCATGTCACAAAAAGGAGGGGGTTAGAGATGCCCAAGATGACCGGTGCGCAGGTTCTGGCCGAGATGCTGAAAGGCTATGGTGTCACACACGTATTCCTGGTGCCCGCGGTGCTCCGCCGTTCGATGGCCGAGATGGAGGAGCGGACCCAGATCGCGCGCATCCAGACCCACGGAGAAAAATCCGCCGCCTACATGGCGGACGGTTACGCCCGCGCTTCGGGCCGGCCGGGTGTCTGCATGGCGCAGGTCATCGGGGCGATGAACCTCGCGGCGGGGCTTCGCGACGCCTATCTCGCCAAGTCCCCGGTACTGGCCTTCACCGGCGGCCGCGTTCCGAAGACGAAATTCCGCAAAGTTTACCAGGAAATCGACGATGTGCCGGGCTTCGAAAAGGTCACGAAGTTCAACGCGACGGTAGACGATGTTTCCCGCTTTCCAGACATGCTGCGCCAGGCCTTCCGCGTGGCGACGACCGGCACGCCGGGGCCGGTGCACCTGCAGTTCGCTGGGAACGAGGGGCAACTCGACACCGGCGAGGCCGACATGGAGATCGTTATCGAGAAAGAGTTCGCCCAGCTTCCTCCCTTCCGCCCCGCCCCCGAGGCGGGTTGCGTCCAGGCGGTGGCGCGGCTGCTGGAGGCCGCGAAAAAGCCCATCATTGTGTCGGGCGGCGGGGTGCGCGCCTCGGGCGCCGCGAAGGAGTTGGTGGCGCTCGCCGAAAAGCTGAATATCCCGGTCGCCACCTCCCTCACCGGGAAAGACACCATCCCCGGCAACCATCCCCTCTCGGTGGGCGTCGTGGGCACGTATTCGAGAAAAAGCGCGAACCTCACCGTCAATGCGGCCGACCTCGTGTTCTTCGTTGGATCAGAGACGGGCGGCATGACCACACACTTCTGGAACGTCCCGCCCATCGGGACGCCGGCCATCCAGCTCGACATCGAACCCGAGCAGCTTGGGCGCAACTACCCCCTCAAGGCCTCCATTCAGGGCGACGCCAAGGTTTCGCTCCAGATGCTCATCGAGGCGGCCGACGGCGGCACTGCCGCATCGCGCAACGCATGGGTTAAAGAGGCACAGGGCATCGTCAAGGCGTTCCGGGACGAGTTCGCCGATCTGATGAATTCCGATGCCGTTCCCATGCGGCCCGAGCGCATCTGCAAGGAGCTGAGCGCGTCGCTCCCCTCGGACACCCTCGTTCTGGCGGACACCGGCCACTCGGGCATGTGGATGGGCGGCATGTTCGATCTGATGCACCCGACGCAGAGCTACATCCGCAGCTTCGGCCACCTGGGCTGGGCCTTTTCCGCGGGCCTCGGGGCGAAGTGCGCCGTGCCGGACCGCCCGGTGCTCACCTTCACGGGAGACTCGGGCTTCTGGTACCACATCGGCGAGATCGAGACCGCCGTCAGGTGGAAGATCAACGCCGTCACCCTCGTCAACAACAACGCTGCCGGCAACCAGTCGAAACGCGGTTTCGATAAAGCCTACGGCGGCAAGCAGACCGAGCAGGCCCGGGAGCTCTGGACGCTCAGCGAAACCAACTTCGCCAAGATCGCCGAGGACATGGGGGCGCTGGGCATTCGCGTCGAGAAGCCCTCGGAACTCAACAGCGCACTGCAGCGGGCCTTTGAGGCGAACCGCCCGGTCGTCATTGACTGCGTGAGCGACATCGAGGCGATGGCGCCGCTCGCGGTGGAGTAGCCGGAAGGGCGGCGGGGGAAGGGGAAGGAACCTCGATGCGCGGGCACACCCCGATTGAAGCGGACGTGATCGTCATCGGCTCCGGCGGGGCCGGGAGCGAGGCGGCGATCCACGCGGCCCAGGCGGGCGCCAAGGTCCTCATTCTGGACCGGGGCACCTTCGGCAGAAGCGGCGGCACCATCACCGCCGGGCACACCTGCACTGCCGCCGTCGGCGAGGACGACAGCCCCGAACTTCATTTCCGGGACACGGTGATCGGCGGCCACTGCGTGGCCGATCAGCGGCTCGTCGAGATTTATGCCCGCGAAGCCCCCCTCGCCCTGAAGGAGCTGGACGAGTGGGGCGGGGGCCGCACCTTCCGCAAGGACGCGCAGGGGAGGTTCGATCTCGTCTGGCCCCCCGGCGGCCACTCGCGCAAGCGCTCGGTGCACTACGGCTTCATGACAGGTCCGCGCATCATGTGGGCGCTCCGAAAGGAGATCGACCGCCTCCAGATTCCCTGGATGGAGAACGTTCTCGTCACCCGCCTGCTTGTCGAGGATGGCCGGATCGCCGGCCTGACCGGCATCGACTGGAAGAGCGGCGAGGTCCGGGTGTTCCGCTGCAAGGCGGTGGTCCTCGCGGCGGGGGGATTCTCCGGCCTCTGGCCTTTCCGTCATACGACGAACACCCTCGAGACGGCCGGCGATGTCCACGGCATGGCTTTCCGGGCCGGTGCCGAGATGGTGGACATGGAGTTCATCCAGTTCGTCCCCTGTCAGGTGGACCCCCGGCTCACCCACATCAACCCCACGCTGACGAACTTTCCCGGCTGGCGGCCGCGCATCCGCGAACTCGGCCAGTTCCGCAACGCCTTGGGGGAGGATTTTCTCGCCAAATACGACGACCTCCGCGCCTGGAACACCACGCGCGACATCCGTTCCTACGCCATCCGCAAGGAGGTGCTGGCCGGGCGCGGCTCTCCGCACGGGGGCTGCTTCATGGATCTCACCCCTGTCCCGCCCGACGTGATGGAATATGAGTTCAGCGCCTTTCAGGGGGGCGCCTCGGTGCCGCGCAGCTACAAGAAAAAGTGCGAGGCCATCGGCTTCGATCTCTCGAAGGAGCCGATGGAGGTTGGCGCCAAGGCGCACTTCACCGGCGGCGGCGTACGGACAGACACCCGCATGATGTCGAGCATCGAGGGC
>JAQBZT010000056.1 GCA_027622355.1 bacterium
CGCAGGCCACGATGCCCTTCATGAGATAGGTGCCGCGCTCAAGAAGCGTTTCCGCCCCGGCGGGTCTGTTCCAGGACAAAAGAAAGATACCGGTGAAAAACAGCAAGGCCGCAGCTACGCACAAACGCTTCAAAGCATTCTCCTTCTATCGCTGTCCGAAGGGACAGGGGCCGAAAATTCCCGCAGGAGGACGCGGGAGAAAACGCAACATGCCGGGCTGACTTTGAAGAAACATACCTGATTTTCTTTTGCCCGGAAACCAAGGACAATCCCCCGAAAGCCAACGCTTGCGGGGCTTGAACCGCCGCGGAAAACCATTATGCTCGGGTTTCCGGTTATCTTCCCAAGGAGCCGCGCATGGTCCCCTTCGAGATCGCCCCCCTTGCGCTCAAGGCCCGCCTCGATGCGGGAGAGGAGATGATCCTCCTCGATGTGCGCGAGGCCGAAGAGCTCGCCCTCGCCCGCATCGAGGGCGCACTGCACATCCCGATGGAGGATGTTCCCTCGCGCACGGTGGAGATCGATGAGGAAATCCCCATCGTCGTCATCTGCCATCTCGGACAGCGGAGCGCTATGGTGACGCACTTTCTGCGGGGCCGTGATTTCGAGAACGTGATGAACCTCCGCGGCGGCATCGAAGCCTGGGCGCGCGAGGTGGACCCTTCGGTGGGAAGATACTGAGGGAGAACCGGGAAAACGGATTGCCGGCGGGGGCGCGTTCAGCCGGTGAGACGGCGGCGGAGCCCCTGAAAAGCGCCCATCGTCCAAAAAGCGAGCACAAACACCACCAGAAAATCGATCATCGTACTACTTCTCCATCTCGGAGAAAGCCGCCTCGTCCCGGAATTTCTTCTGTATCTCTTCCATCTCGGGCAGATGATCGAAGAAGGCGTCGAGCACCCGGGGGTCGAAATGGGTGCCCCGGCCCTCGCGCATGAGCTCAAAGGTATCGCGGTTGGAAAAGGCCTTCTTGTAGGGACGCTTGCTGGTCAGGGCGTCGAATACATCGGCCACCGTGCAGACGCGGCCCATGACGGGAATCTCGTCCCCGGCGCGGCCGAAGGGATAGCCCGAGCCGTCCCAGCGCTCGTGATGGGAAAGGGCAATCTCCTCGCCCGCCTGAAGCAGCTCCGAGCCCGACCCCTCCAGGATGCGCGCCCCGATGATGGTGTGCTTCTTCATGATCTTCCACTCGTCCTGATCGAGCTTGTCCGCCTTGAGCAGCTGATCGTCGGGAATGCCCAGCTTGCCGACATCGTGCATCGGGCTCGCGTGGAAGATCGTCTCGATTTCGTTCGGAGAAAGGCCGACGTGGCGGGCGATGGCAGCGCAGTAGTGGCCGAGCCGCTTGATGTGGGCGGCGGTGTCCTTGTCCTTGTATTCGGCGGCGATGGCGAGGCGCTGGATTGTCTCGAGGTGGGCACTGTGCGCCTTCCGCTGGGCGGAGGCCATGTCCTGCACCGCCTTTCGGAGCGCGCCGGTGCGCTGGTCGAGCTGCTCTTCAAGCTCGATGCGGTTTCGCTTGATCTCGTCCTGCGCCTCTTTCATCTGGATGAGAAAGGAGGTGCGCAACTGCAGTTCGAGTATATCCACCGGCTTGGAGATGAAGTCGTTGGCGCCCATCTGGATGGCGCGGATGCGGTCCTCGCGCTCGCTGAGAGCGGTCACCATGATGACGGGGATTTCCTTCGTCTCCGGATCCTGCCGGATCTGGCGCACGACCTCGAAGCCGTCAATCCCCGGCATGACGATATCGAGCAAAACAAGGTCCACCCCGAGCCGGAGCTGGGCCAGTGCGTCGAAGCCGTCGCGGGCCTCCTCAACCTGGTGGCCCATGTTCTCGACCATGGTGCGGAGCACCTGGCGGGTGCGGTGGTCGTCGTCAACGACGAGGATTCTTTTCGGGGCGGTCATCAGTAAATTTTCTCCCGCAGGTTGATGGATGAGAAATGGGCCTGGAGACGGCCCGACCGCACCCCCCCCATGCGGTTTTCTATCTGCTTGGCGCTAATGGCTGCCGGACTACTTCTTCATTCCTATCGGACAGCAAGCGGAAGACTTGAATGTTGCAGGGCGAAATAACACCGGAATCAGGGAATTTCAGGGATGGCTCAGGAAAAAGCGCGGACGATCTTCATGTGGAAATCGAGCGGCGGGGCCGAGCGGACGAGAGCGCTCGTCGAGATGTAGTCCACCCCGGAGGCCGCCACCTCGGCGAGACGATCGGGAGGGACGCCGGAGGCTTCGAGAATATAGGGCTTGCCGCTGCGGGCGGCGCTCCCCTTTTCGCGGGCCTGGCGGACGGCCTCCGCGAGGGTGGCCGTGTCCATGTTGTCGAGAAGAATCATGTGCACACGGCCATCGCCGAGCACCTGTGCGAGCTGATCGAGGGATTGCACCTCGATCTGGATATCCACCATGTAGCGGCGGCCCCAGCGGGCGTCGATGGCCGCCGGGATCGAACCCGCCGCGGCAATGTCGTTGTCCTTGATCATCTCGCCGTCGAACATGCCGAGGCGGTGGTTTTTCCCCCCGCCGATGCGCACGGCGTATTTCTCAAAATACGAAAGGCCGGGGCCTCCCTTCCGCGTATCGATCAACCCCTTGAATCCTTCCGGGAAATTTCCCAGCGCTGCGTGAACGATGGCCGTGTGCGTGGCGATCTCGGACATATAGGAAAGCAGGTTCAGCGCCGTGCGCTCGGCCTTGAGGAGGACGGTGGCCGGACCCTTCACGATGGCCAGAAGCTCGCCGCGCGTGAAGCGCTCCCCGTCTTCTTTTTCCCACTGAATCTCCGCCGGCGGCGACGGCGCCCCCAGCGCCAGCAGGCGCTGGGTTTCTTCAAAGATGGGCGCCAGGAAGGGGCTTCCCGCGAGGAGACCCTCCGACTTGGCTCGAATCTCGGCCTCGCAGCGGTCTTCTTTCTCAAGTTCCGAATGAAGGGGGGCGCCGCCGAAGTCATCGAGCAGCCATTCTCGCACCCGGGCCCGGAGGTCCACTGGGGAGGTCTCCCGTCGTTTGGCTAGACGATGGCCAGCATCCGCTCGATGGGCACCTTGGAGCGCGCGCTCATCGCGGGATCCACCGTTATCTCGTACTTCAGATCGCGGAGCGCGTCGCGGAGGTTGCGGAGCGTGTTCTGCTTCATGAAGGTGCAAATAGCCTCGGGGCTCGCGGGGATGAGCTCCTTGCCGGGCGCCGCCTTGGACATCGGATAAAGATTGCCCACCTCGGTGGCCATGATGATCGTTTGCTGGTGCACTTCGTTCACGAGCTTGACCATTCCCTGCGTCGAGCGGAACTGCAGCAGATCGTCCGGAACAAGACCCGAGGACACCTGACGCATGCAGGCGCTCGTGCAGCCGCACTCGGGATGCACGATGGTGGCGGCGTCGGGGTGGAGGCGCTGCTGCTCCTCGACATGGTGCGGGCGGATGCGCTCGTGCACATGGCAGGCGCCCATCATGAGCCAGAGCCTATCGAGCGAGTGGCCGTGCTTCTCGAGAAGCTTGGCGGCGTAGAAGCCGAGAAAGACGTCCGGAAGGAAGAGGATCGGCTGATCGGGCCGGGAGTGTTCCACCACATGGAGCAGTACCTTGGCCGCGTTGGCCGAGGCGCAACAGTAGTCGCTCTCGGCCTTCACCTCGATGTAGGTGTTGACGTAGCTGATGACGATGCCCTCGGGGTGATCGCGCTTCCACTCGCGGACCTTTTCCACGTCCGCGTGGGCGGCGAGGGAGCACATGGCGTCCAGCGAGGGGGCGAGCACTTTCTGGTGCGGCTTTTTCATCGCGGCGAGAATCTGGTTCATGAAGAGGACCGACGGCTCGACAAGCACGTCCTGATCCGATTCTGCGCCGGTGCGCGCCAGGAAGAGCGAATCCCCCACGGCGTCAGCCACGTCCTGGATGTCGCCAATGACATAGTTGTGGGCGAGAATGAGGGCGTTGCGCGTTTTCTTGAGGCGCAGGATCTCCTCCTTCAGCTGATCGCGCTCCTCGGGCGAGAGCGCATCGGGCTCGGCCTCCGCCGGGACCTCGGGGAGCTCGATATTCGGTCCCAGGTCCACCTGGTCCATCAGGAGGATCGCCTGCCGGGCGGGAAGGATGTCGCCCGCGGCGATATCTTCAAGCGTTCTCATCTCCATCTCATGCCTCTCTTGAGAAATTTCATCTGGATTCAGGCCCGCCCCCGAAAGCGCAAGGCAGACGGGGTCACAAAAACCCAGAAATCAAAGGACAATTCACTCTCTCCTCGGTCGGCGGCCAGAGAGTAGGGCATTCTTCCGAAATATCAGGGATTTCTCAAGTCCGGTTCGGACCCCTCCTCCGATACGGCCCTAAAACCCCCTCCTGCTCTCAAATCTAGGAGGTCTCCCGGAGATAGCAACCGTGCCCCGGATACCCTGTCCCCGCCCTTTGGTTGCCCTCCCGGGCGGTTCTGGAGTATGGATAACCCTTCTCTTTATTCTCATTTCCAGAGGAGAACGGCCTTGGCTGTGGTGCCCAACGAGACCAAGAAAAAGTGCTTAAGCGGAGAGATCACCCTCGGCGCGGGGGTGCGCCTCGCCCGCACGGCGGACATCGGCATGGCGATGAAGGCCTGCGGCTTCGACTGGCTCTTCATCGACACCGAGCACAGCACGCTCGATCTCGATCAGGCTTCGCTGATCTCCATCTCGGCCCTCGGCCAGGGGATCAGCCCCATCGTCCGCGTGCCGGGCCTCGATGGACACTCGATCTCGCGGACCCTCGACGGCGGCGCCCAGGGCATCGTCCTCCCTCACGTCAACAGTGCAGAAGAAGCCCGCGCCTTCGTGGAGCAGGGCCTCTTCCCCCCCGTGGGAAAGCGCAGCTCGGGCGGCCTCCCGCCCCAGACCCAGTATGAAGGGGCGCGCGGCCCCGAGATGCTCGAGGCCCTGAACCGCGAGACACTTCTCGTCGCCATGATCGAAACCCCCGAGGCGGGCGATGCGGCCGGCGCCATCGCGGCGATCGAGGGCATTGACGTGCTCCTCATCGGAACGAACGATCTGTGCCTCGGCATGGGAATTCCCGGAAAATTTGAGGATGCGCAGGTGAACCGCGTCTACGATCAGGTCATCAGCGCCTGCAAGAAACACGGCAAGACGCCCGGCATGGGCGGCGTCTACGTCCCCGAGATCATCGGCCGGCGGCTCGCCCAAGGGATGAAGTTCATCCTCTGCGGGAACGACCACGGCTTCATGATGTCGGGCGGCAAGGCGCAGACCGAAACCATTCGCAGCTTACAACCTTAGTTTTTTCGGACGGGAGGAAGCATGAAACTTCTCACTTACCAGGCAGAGGGCGCCCCCCGCGTTGCCGTCCTGACGGATGCGGGCGTGGAGGACGTGATCCCCGAAACGGGCGACGCCTGCGCGGTTATCGCCGCGGGCGGTACCCCCAAAACCAGCGGCAGCGCGAAACCGCTCGATTCGGTCAAGCTCCTCGCTCCCATTGCCCAGCTCAAGCGGCCCGTCATCGCGGTCGGCCTCAACTACAAGAAACACGCCGACGAGGGCGCCAGAAAGCGCGGCCGCCCGGTCGGGGTGTATCCGGAAATCCCCGTTTACTTCTGCAAGTGGCCGGGCTCGCACAACGGCCCGGACGGCAGCCTCATCTACCACAACGAGACGAAGGAGCTCGACTACGAGTGCGAACTCGTCATCGTCATCGGTAAAGGGGGAACCAACATTCCCCTGGACAGGGCCATGGACCATGTCTACGGCTACACCATCATGAACGAGGTCTCGGCCCGGGACGTGCAGGTGAAGCACGGCCAGTGGTTCAAGGGCAAGGCGCTCGACACGTTCGGCCCCCTCGGCCCCTGGATCGTCACCAAGGATGAGACCGGTGACGGGAACAACCTGGCCGTCACCAGCCGGGTCAACGGCGAGGCGCGTCAGAAGTCGAGCACCAACGACATGATCTTCGACATCGCGACGGTCGTCTCGGTCCTCTCGCAGGGCTTCTCCCTCAAGCCGGGCGATCTCATCGCCACCGGCACCCCCGAGGGCGTCGGCTTCGCCATGGACCCGCCGGGCCTGCTGAAGGTGGGTGATGTGGTCGAATGCGAGATCGAGAACATCGGCGTGCTGCGCAACCGGGTGGTCGCGCCCTAGGAGGCAGGCCGCCGGGCCGCTTCCGGAGAGAGCAGAATGAACCAGGAGCGGAAAATCGGCCGGAAGGATTTTTTCACCGAGGGGCCAAAGTCTTTTCTCCGGGCCTTTTTCGATGGAATGCGCGAGTCGGACAATCGGCGCTTCCCCCCCGATGATCTCAACGAGGGCCCGCTGCTGCGCCCGCCGGGGGCGGCGCCCGAGAAGGATTTTCTCTCCATCTGCACCGGCACGGGCGACTGTGCCCGGGCCTGCCCGGCCGAGGCCATCCTCATGTATCCCCGCACCGAGGGCGAGGACACCTTCGCCCTCCAGCCCGTCATCCGGGCGGCGGACTCTCCCTGCGTCGTGTGCGATGAGCTCGCCTGCATGAAGGCCTGCCCGACCGGCGCCCTCACCCTCGTGCCCCGCGAGTCGATCCGCATGGGACGCGCCGAAGTGCACCCGGACGAGTGCCTCGCCATCCTGGGGCAGGATGAAGATTGCCGCTTCTGCGTGGATCGCTGCCCGATCGGAGCCACGGCCATCCGCATCGAGAGCTGGGAGGGGAAGACCGGCCCCGTCGTGAAGGACGGCTGCGTCGGATGCGGGGTGTGCGAGTTCCACTGCCCGGTCTATCCGGGCGCCATCCGCGTCATTCCCTACGCCGGGCTTTGAAAATCTCTGCACCGCCTCCCGACAAGGCGTTTCTCCTCTGGGATGGCGCGTGCGGCTTCTGCAGATGGTGCGTCAGGTGGGTCGAGGCACGGGACCTCTCGGGCGCGATACACGCCCTGCCCTACCAGGAGTCTCCCTCTCCCCCGATGACGGATGCCCTCCGGACCGCCTGCGCGAAGGCGGTGCACCTTCTTCTTCCCGGGGGCGAGATGCGCTCGGCCGGAAGGGCGGTACTGGGCACGCTCTCGCTCCTCGGCTGGCGCAAGACGGCGGCTACGCTCTCCCTTCCGCCCCTCGTGTGGATGGTGGAGGCGCTCTATCGGCTCGCCGCGAAGAACCGATCGCTCCTCGGCCGTTTCTTCTCCGCGCGAGAAGAAGACTCTTCCGTGTCCTGAATTTCGATGGTGTGTGAAACCACAGGTAAAGGGGCTAGGTAAATTCCTCGCCCAGAATCTCGCGGATGAAGCGCTGAACCGCGATGGGGTAGTAGCGGATATTCGAGGTACGGACAACACCCGCGTCGGTGACTTCGCGCCGATCGAGATCATCGAGCACTTTCTCGACGATCCGGTCGGGGCTCAGTTCGTGGTGAACGACCTTCAGCCGATCGTTTTCGACGTTGAAATGCCCCGACACGACGTTGGGGAAAGCGAACACCCGGCCCACGAGATCGGAGTCCATCAGCTCGCGCTCGGAAAAGAGTTCTCCAAAAGTCTTTTGGACCTGCGTGGGGGACCAGACGAGCTTGGGGGAGACCATCAGCTGGCCCGAGATGTGGACCGAACCGGCCTGCGCTTCGGCCTCGGGGCCGAGGATATGGTAGGCCAGCTCATGATAGCCGGCGATGATCCCCGTATAGGGGCGCCGCAGGATCTGGATCCCCTCCACGATGCGCTTGTATTCGTCCCGGTGCTCGAAATCATCAAACATAGGAAAGCATTCTCCCTCTAAAAAGGGGGAAAAGATATAGCGGACAGGCAGTCCCGCGTTCAATCGCCGGAAGCCCCAGGATGCAGGAAAATCGAAGCCGGCGCTCTTTTTTTCTCTCCGGCGTTGCGATCTCCTAAATAAAGGACTACATTATCCGGTATTAGGGGCCCAACACGCCCCGGAGGGATTCACGCATGTACTTTTTCGCCAGCTGCCCGTTCAAGGACGAAACCCCGCAGGAGGAGGTGCGCTGTTTCGACACCGACTCCGCCATAATGAGCAGGCGCCCCCGGGACATGGTGGCGCGCTACTGCTTCGGGGAGTTCCGGGGCTGCCCCTACTACCAGATTCAGGGGACCCCCTCGCTGACCGGAGGGCGGGAGGGCATCTTCACGAACGGGAAAAAAGCCGCCGTCTCTGGAGGAGTGAAATGACCCCGCCCATCGCCACCTCTCCCGCCCGCAAGCCCGATTTCGCGGCGATGGACTTTGATCGCTCTCCCTTTCTCGTCATCTGGGAGGTGACGCAGGCCTGCTCGCTCGCCTGCCGCCACTGCCGCGCCGAGGCGTGCCCCGGCCGGCACATCGGGGAGTTGACCACCGCGGAGGGAAAGGTCCTCCTCGAAGAGACACGGAAATTCGGCCCGGTCCTCTTCGTCATCACGGGCGGGGACCCGCTCGAGCGGCCCGATATCTTCGAGTTGATCCGCCACGGCGCCGGCATCGGCCTGCGCATGACGATGACCCCGGCCGGAACCGCCATGATGACGCGCGAGCGCGTCGCCCAGATGAAGGAGGCCGGCCTCGTCCGCCTCGCCGTCAGCCTCGATGGCCACGACCGCGAGAGCCACGACAGCTTCCGCGGGGTGGACGGCAGCTTCGAGTGGACGATGAACTCCGTGCGCTACGCCCGCGAAATCGGCCTCGAGGTGCAGATCAACACCACCGTCACCCACTTCAACCGCAATCACATCGAGGACATCGCCAGGCTGCTCGCGGCGGAGGACATCGCCCTGTGGAGCGTCTTCTTCCTCGTTCCGGTGGGCCGGGGGATGCAGCACGACATGATCAGCCCCAAGGATCATGAGGAGGTTTTTCACCAGCTCGTCGATCTCGCGCGCGAGATGCCCTACGACATCAAGACCACCGCCGCCCAGCACTACCGCCGCGTGCTGATGCAGCGCACCGCCCTTGAGCGGATGCAAAACGGCAACGGAAACGGCGCCGCCAGGCCGCTCGGTGCGCCCGGCTTCACCGCCGTCCCGGGCCGCGCCGCCAAGGGGGTGAACGACGGGCAGGGCTTCGTCTTCATCAGCCACCGGGGCGCTATCATGCCGAGCGGCTTTCTCCCCATTCCGGCGGGAAACGTGAAAACGCAGAGCCTGATCGAAATCTACCGTGATTCAGAGATTTTCCGGGCACTGCGCAATCCGGCGGGCTTCAAGGGAAAGTGCGGCTACTGCGATTTCAATGATGTATGCGGCGGCTCGCGCTCGCGGGACTGGGCGGCCGGCGGCGACTACCTGGGAAGCGAAATCTCCTGCACCTACCGGCCCCCGCGGCCGGGGGGCAAGAGAAGCGCATCGAACACCTACCGCGGCCCCGAGGCCGAAGCGGGCAACCTCACCCGCGAGGAAGTCCTGGCCGCCCTTCGCGGCTGAAAAATCACCTTTCGAGATAGTGGAGCAGCCGATCCACCGCGTTCTTGGCGCTCGCGGCGCAGTCGGGCACGCCCACGCCGTGGTACGCGCTGCCCGCCACCGTCAGGCCCGGCAGCAGACCCAACCCCTCTTCAAGTTGCTTCATCCTCTCGATATGGCCGACGCGGTACTGCGGCATCGCGCTTGCGTAGCGCTCCAGCACCGCCAGCTCGGGCTCTCCTTCGAGTCCGAGCAGAGGGGTCAGCTCGAGCAGTACCTCGCGGATGACCTCGGTGTCGGGCAAAGAGAGCGCCTTCTCTCCCTGGGCGCCGCCCGTGAACGCGCGCAGGAGCACCTTCCCCTCCGGGGCACGCCCTTCGAATTTAGAACTAGAGAACGAACAGGCCATCAGGGTTCGCCCCTCGGCCGCGGGCACCACAAAACCCATCGCATCGAGCGGATGGGCCACCTGCGCTCTCCGGAAGAGCAGATTGAGCGTGACCACCGAACCGTAGCCGATCGCCTCCAGGTGCGGCACCAGCGCCGGGGCGGGCGCCGCGAACAGCTTCGCGGCCGCGGTGGCGGGAAGCGCCATCAGCACCGCGTCCGCCGCCTCCTCGCCGCCTCCCTCGATCCCGACAAGCCAGCGCGCCCCCTCGCGGCGCAAGGACTCGGCGCGCGCATTCAGCCGCCGCGCCCCCTCGGGCACCCTTTCGAGCAGCGCGTCGATCAGGGTCTCCATCCCGCCCATCAGGGACATGAAAAGCCCATAGCGCGGCCCGCTCGCCCCGGCTTCTTTTTTGCGCCCCGCCGCCGCGCGCATCCTGTGCCGCAGGGCAAGGATGACGCTCCGGTGATCGCGCTCCATCTCGAGAAACTGCGGCATGGTCGCCGCAAGGCTCAGCTCCTCGGGGTCGGCCGAGTAGATGCCGGCGATCATCGGCTGGGCCATCCGCACGAGGGCTTCCTTCCCAAACCTCCGCCGGACGAAGCTCGCGAGCGCCTCGTCCCCGGTTTCTTTCCGGCGCGGAAGAAACAAGTCCATCCCCATGCGGAGCTTTCCGGCGAGGCTGAAAATGGGCGTCGTCAGGAAGGGAAGAAAAGAAGACGGCGCGAGAAGATAGAAGCCCTCAGGGACGGGCATCAGTTTTCCGTTTTGCAGGACGAAGCTCCGCCGGTTTTCCGCCCGGGTGCCGATCAGCTGATCCTCGAGGCCCAGATCGCGGCAGAGCGCCAGCCCCTCGGGCTTGACCGAGAGAAAACAGTCCGGGCCTTTTTCCAGCACACAGCCCGCCTCGCGGATCGTCCCGATGTTGCCGCCGAAGCGGCCGGAGCCCTCGAGGAGGAGGACATCGAGCGGGAGGCTCCGCGCCCGGGCCGTCTCTTGCAGGCGGTAGGCCGCCGTCAGACCGGTGACGCCGCCGCCCAGGACGAGAACTTTTTTCCGGCCCGCCGCTGCGCTCAACCGCCGCCCTCCGCATGCCGCGCGGCCACGAGATCGGCGAGCATCGAGATGAACTCCGGGTGAAGCCCCACGGTTCCGGCCCGCTCGTAACCCATCCCGCACTCCCCGGCGGCTTCCTTCGCCTCGACGTCCAGATCGAAAATCACCTCGACGTGATCGCAGATGAACCCGATGGGCACGAGGACGACATCTTTCACGCCCTCTGCCGCCGCTTCCTGGATCACATCAATGACATCGGGCTCAAGCCAGGTGCCGGGAGGAACATCCGGGCTGCTCTGATAGCCCAACCCATAGACCTCCCGGCCGAGCGTCTCGGCCACCCGGGCCGCCGTGGCGGCGATCTGCGCCGCGTAGGGGGAGGCGTTGGCCATCGGAACCGGAATCGAATGGGCCGTGAAGATGAGCCGCGCCCGCTCGAATCGCTCGGCCCCCATGCGGCCGGCCGCCTCCCTTATCCGGCCCGCCGTCGCCCCGATGTAGTCAGGATGCTCGTACCAGGACATTTCGAGGAAATCCACTTCGGGCGCATTCCCCCCCAGGGCCTCGCGGCCCGCGCGCACCTCGCCGAGGTAGGCTTCCCAACTCACCTTGGCGCGGTGGGGGGCGAGTATCACGCCGAGCGCCTTGCGCCGCCCCGCCCGGTGCATCTCCTCGAGCGTCTCTTTGATGAACGGTGTCCAGAACCGGTAGCCGACGAACACCGGCACATGGATGAGACGCTGCTCAAGCGCGGTTTCGAGCGCCCCCGCCTGCTTCTGGGAGAAAAAGCTGTAGGGGGAAACCCCGCCGAAGTGGCCGTAGTGTTCGGCGACCTCGCGGATGCGCGCATCGCCCCCGGCCCGATCCCCTACGACATTGTGCACAAAACAAAAAGCCTCGCCGGGGCACTCCTCATACTTCCGGCAGCAGCCCCGCGCGGGGCCGCCGAAGCCGATCATCAGCACCGAGTCGAATGCATGCGCCATCAGCCGCTCCATTCGTGAACGAAATTCACCAGCATCTTGACGCGATCCACCTCGGTCATGGGAAAAACCCCGTGCCCGAGGTTGAAGATGTGGCCGGGGCGCCCCGCCGCCTGGCGCAGCACCTCTCCCGCCCGCTCCCGGATGTACTCCGGCGGGCCGAGCAGCACGCAGGGATCGAGATTGCCCTGCACCGCCGCCTCCCCCACCTGCGCCCAGGCCTCCCCGAGGCGGACCCGCCAGTCGAGCCCGATGACATCCCCGCCC
>JAQBZT010000057.1 GCA_027622355.1 bacterium
GCGACCCTGCCGGCCGCCGGCCGCGGCCGGCGGTATCAATGCGCCAATCCGGACGCGGAGCCAGGTGGTGTCCGCGAAAGTGTGCCGCCAGCTGATGAGGGTGTTCGAGCCGCCAATGTGGATGGGCAGGATGGGGGCGCCGCTCAGGGATGAGATGAAGGCGGGACCGCCCTTGAAGCCGAGTTCGCCCAGTGTGTTGACGATCCCCCCCTCGGGAAAGATGACGACCGCGCCGCCCGCCTTGAGGAGGGAGAGCGTCTGGCGGATGGCGCTTCTCTGTGGCTTTTCCCGGCTGACGGGATAGGCGCCGAAGGCACGGACCAGGGCGGCGAGCGGCCGCCTCTGGAAGAGCTCTTCTTTCGCCATGTAGTAGAGCGGCCGGGGAAGCAGTGCCGATACGAGAATGGGATCGAGGTAGCTTCGGTGCGTCGGGGCGATAATGAGCGGGCCCTCGCGGGGGACGTTTTCCAGCCCCTGCAGCTCGTAGCCCCCGTAGGCGAGCCAGATCAGCTGGCGGACGAGGAACTTAAACCAGGCGGGTTGCCGGGCAGGGGGGAGGGATTCGGGGCCTTCTTCAGTCATTGCTGCTCTCTGTCTGGGCAGGAATTACTCATACAGCTCGGCCAGCTCGACTTTTCTTCCCTCGCGGGAGGAGCGAGTGATGGCTTCGATGGCGGCGCTGGTGCGGAGGGCGGTGGCGCCATCCACCTCCGGCTCGCGTCCCTCGCGGATGGCTGCTGTGAAATCGGAGATCAGGTTGACGAGCGGCGCGGTCACCGGATTGCCTTCCACAGCGTATTCAATGACCTCCGGCTCGTCCACTCCCTTCTTGACGAGGGTGAGGCGGGTGCCCTCGTTTTCGGCGAAGGCGTTCCCCCCCGTTCCGTATACGTTTACGTAAAAAACCTTCGGGGTGAGCATGTTGGAGCCGAGATAGCCCTGCGCGCCCGATTCGAATTCGATCAGTACGGCGGTGACATCGTCGAGATCGGTTTGGTGCGACACCGACCGGCTGGAGGCGAAGACGCTGGAGATCGGGCCGAAGAGGTACTGGAAGGTGTCGAGATGATGGATCCCCAGCCCCGTCATCGAGCCCGAGGGACTCTCGCCGGGGTCCGCGCGCCAACTGCCCGCCTCGACCTGGGCGGCGAAGCCGTAGGAGAAATTCGCCTCGGTCTGGATGACCTGCCCCAGGGCACCGGAGCCAATCAGGCGCTTGATCTCGCGGTGGGCCGGCTGAAAGCGGCGCTGGTGGCCGGCGGTGAGGCGCACCCCGGCCTTCTCGCAGGCGGCGAGCGCGCGCTGACCGTCGGGGACTTGGAGGACGAAGGGTTTTTCCACCCAGATGTGCTTGCCGGCCGAGGCCGCTTCCTCGACCATCCGGGCGTGGGTCGAATGGGGGGTTGCGAGGATTACGGCGTCAATTTCGGGATCGCGGAGGACCGCCTCCCAGCTATCGAGGGTTCTGCAGCTGTGGTCGGACCCGAATTTCTCCCGCGTGGACGGGGTGCGGGCAAAACAGGCCGTGACCGAGAAACCTTCTACCTTTCGGGCGGCCGACACGATCTCTCCGCCCCACCAGCCCAGCCCCACGATGCAGGCTCGGACGCCGCCTTCACGCATGTGTTTTTCCCCCTCTCCCACGTTTCAAAGCCGGGATTCTTTCAGGCTTTGGCGTCTTGTTCAAGCGGAGTCTGACTGGGCGCTTCTTGTGCCGGGGTGTTTTGTGCGGCGCGCAGCGCCCTTCCGAATGCCTCGAGGGCGTCCTCGGCGGTGATAATGCCGAGAAGATGCGACGGGTCTTCCCGGCTGACGACGGGAAGGCGGGTGATGTGCCGGGCGCCGAGCTTGGCCATCACCGAATCGAGAGACTGATCCGGGTGGGCATGCAGTATGTATTTTTTCGTTGCGACTCCGAGGACGGATTCATTTTCCTTTCCGGCGGCCAGCGCTTGGTTGAAGTCGTACTGGCTGATGATTCCGCAGAGCTTCCCGTCTGCGTCCAGGACCGGGAACCCGGTGTAGGTGGTGTCTTTTGTCTGCTCGATGGCCTCGGCGACCGAGATGTTGGACGGTATCGTCGTGACGTTGCTGACCATCGCGTCGAGGACGTGAATTTCATGAAGAAGATGGTCCGTCTCGTGATCGGGCAGCGATACACCGTCCTGCTCCGACAGGGCACTGTAGATCGGTTTGGGCTGCCAGTATTTCGAGAGTCCGAACGCGACGGTGTTGGCCACCATCAGGGCGAGGATGATGTGGTAGTCCTGCGTCAGCTCGAAGATGATGAGGACGGAGGTCATCGGCGCCCGGATGATGGCGGCAAACGCCGCCCCCATCCCGACGAGGGCGTAGCCGCCCGGCTGCGTCACGAGGCCGGGGAAAAAGAACTGGCTGACGGCGGCGACGAGGCCGCCCGCCATGGCGCCCATGAAGAGGGTGGGGGCGAAAATGCCGCCCGAGGATCCCGTTCCGTAGGAAACCGTCGTCGCGATGAGCTTCAGGATCAAAAGGGCGAAGAGGAGATACAGATCGTACCGGCCCGTCAGTGAACTGTTGACCGAGGGATACCCCACGCCGAGAATCTCCGGGTGCCACAAGGCCAGGATGCCGACAACGAGTCCGCCGAGGCCGGTCACGCCGATGGAAGCCCATTTGCTGAGCTTCAGACTGCGCGCGCGGAGGTAGAGCAAGCTGCGCATGAAGGCCACGCCCACTCCGGCGCAAACGATGCCCACCACGGCGTAAATCAAAAGCTCCAGGGGATTTTCGAGGGCATAGGCGGGAACCGAAAAGACCGGCTCGTTTCCGAGAATCGCGCGCGCCACGACGGCCGATGAGACGGAGGCCAGCACGATGGAGCCCAGGACGCGGGCGTTCAGATCGCCCACCAGCTCCTCCAGGGTGAATGTGACGGCGGCGATGGGCGTGTTGAAGGCCGCCGC
Organism: bacterium; assembly: GCA_027622355.1. Classification (NCBI taxonomy): domain Bacteria; species bacterium. The sequence continues at coordinate 2,946 of JAQBZT010000057.1, forward strand.
CAGCCCGGCGGCCGCCCCGACGGGAACGAGGGACTGGACGCGCCGCAGCTTCAGGCTGAAAGTCTGCCCGATCCAGCTCGCGAGGCCGGCGCAGATTTGAACGGTGGGGCCTTCGCGCCCGAGACTCGAACCCGAGCCGATGTTGAGGGCGCCGATGAAGAATTTCCCCACCCAGACGCGGACCGGAATTCTTCCGTTGCGGGCAAAGTAGGCGACCTTGGTCTGGGGGATGCCGCTTCCTCTCGCCTCGGGCACGACGAACTTCAGGAAAATGGCGGAGATGAGCGCCCCCCCGGCGGGGATGAGAGGAAGGATGTACCAGGGGAGGGTGATGCGCGAGAGGTTTTCGGTGCCGAACAGGAGCCAGTGTACCCACCCGATGCTGAGGTGGAACATGACGGCGACGAATCCGGCCAGGCTCCCGACGAATATGGTGATGAAGTAAAAGGCGCCGTCCCGGGCGAGGCCGAAGCGGTTGAGCCACCCCAGCAGGCCGATTCGAATATTTTTCCAGTTCATTCCGGGTCTCTTCGCCGCCGGTCGAAGGCCATGACCGGGGGTGTTCCAGAGGCGGCCCATGTGCCCAGGGCGGATGTTGAGCCGGGGAGAAGCCGGGCGGAATGGATGGCATCCCCGCTTGGGGACGGGAGGCACCCGCGCATCCTTTTCCTAAATCCTTTTAGTTCAATGACTTAACCGGTATCCTGTTTTGTCGGCGGGGCCTTCCGGCCCGAAAGCACTGGCGCCAAAATATAGGGTGTTCGGGAAGAATTCAAGTGGGATCTGGATTTTTGAAAACTGGACCTTCCCTCAAGCCGGAAGCTGAATCACCGAGCGGAGGGTTTCTCCGCGCTCCATGGCTTCGAACGCCTCCTCGGTCTCCTCGATGCGGATGAGCCGGGTGACCATCTTGTCCAGGTCCAGCTCACCGGTTTCGTACCAGTTCGCCAGCAGGGGGAAGTCTCGCGAGGGCAGGCAGTCGCCGTACCAGCTGACGCGGAGGCTGCCCCCCAGCGAGAAGAACTGCTGGATCGGAAGGTCCATCACCATCGAGGCGTCCGGGACGCCGATGAGGACTGCGGTGCCCGCGAGATCGCGCGACCAGAGGGCCTGGAGGAGGGTGTGGGGCGAGCCCACCGCCTCGAAGGCGTAGTCGACGCCGTTTCCTCCCGTGAGATCCTTGATCGCTTGAACCGGGTCTGTTTTCTGGGCGTTGATGACGTGGGTGGCGCCGAATTCGCGGGCCCACTCGAGCTTGTTCTCCGCGATGTCGACCCCGATGATCCTGCCGGCACGCGCGATGCGGGCGCCCTGGAGGACGCTGCACCCAACGCCGCCGCAGCCGAAGACGGCGACGCTGCTTCCCCGGCGCACGCCGGCGGTGTAGAGGGCGGCGCCCACCCCGGTTGCGACGCCACAGCCGATGAGGCAGGCCTGCTCGGGCGGGCAGCCCTTGACGGCGATGACAGCTTGTTTGGCGGCCACGACGGTGTGCGTGCAGAAGGTGCCGATGCCGAGGGCGGGGCTGAGGGTCAGGCCGTCCTTTTTCGTGCGCATGCGGGGCTCGGCGTTCAGGCTGGCGGCGCAAAGGTGGGGCTGGCCGATGGCGCAAAAGCGGCAGTGCCCGCAGGGGGCGCGCCAGGCCAGGATGACGTAATCGCCCACGGCGGGCTCGGTGACGCCCTCGCCGACGGCCTCGACGATGCCGGCGCCCTCGTGGCCGAGAAGGTAGGGGAAGTCGTCTCCCACCTTGCCCAGCTTGTAGTGGAGATCGGTGTGGCAGACGCCGCTGGCCTGGATTTTGACCAGAACCTCGCCCGGTCCCGGCGGATCGATCAGGATTTCCTCGACCTCGGTTTTTTCGCCGGGCCGCCGCGCGATTACCCCAAGACCCTCCAGCGCCATTTCGCACTCCCCCGCGGATATTTTCCTGGGCGCAGGAACAACCGGTCCGCGCCACACATGAGTTTCGATGAAGATGCGGACGATTTTCACGAATTTTCGGCGGAAAGGAAAGCCCGGCCGCGCATCATCGGTGCTTTACCGCGCCACCTGGTGTGGTTTACATTTTTCGCATCTTTCCATGTTTTCTGAATAGGGAGCTTCGGGGATGAGCCTAAAAGTGGGTGTTGTTGGATTGGGTGTGATGGGCGGAGCTTTTGCGGGCCATATGCTCGATGCGGGCTTTGAGGTGGCCGGTTATGACCCGGAGGAGGAGATGTACGCGAAATTCAAGGGGAAGAGTCTCCGTCGCGCCTCCTCGCCAGCCGATGCGGCCCGGGGCGCCGATCTGGTGATGACCTCGCTGCCGAATTATCAGGTGGTCGAGGCGGCCGTGACAGGGGCGGATGGCGTTTTCGAGGGAGCAGACAAGGGGGCGATCATCGCCGACATGAGCACGGTGCCGCCCAAGTTCGCCCGGGCCATGACCGGGAAGGCCGAGGCCGCAGGGCTCTTCTGGCTCGATTGTCCGGTGAGCGGGGTGGGCAAACAGGCGGCGGTCAAGGATCTGGTTGTCATGAGCGCCGGGCCGAAGGCGGCGTTCGAGAAGGCGAAACCCGCCTTCGATGCCATCGGGAAGAAGACGATCTATGTGAGCGAGAAGAACGGGCTGGCCGCCCAACTGAAGCTGGTGGTCAACCTGGTGCTCTTTATCAACATGGCGGGGGCGGCCGAGGGGATGACGCTGGGCCTGAAGGCCGGCATTCCGGCTGATGTGATGCTCGATACGCTTTGCTCGGGCGCCGCGGGCTCGAATGTTCTCGAGGTGCGGGGCAAGGACATGCTGGCGGACAATTACCCGCCCTCAGGGCCGATCTGGATTGTTCTCAAGGATCTGGCCTGTGCCCTGGATTCGGCGAAGGAACTGGACTCGCCGACACCGCTCGGCGGATTGCTCGAGCATTTCTATATGATTCAGCGGAGCAAGGGACGCGAGAACGAGGACGGGAGTTCCATCTTCCGGGTCTACAAGGAGTGGGCGAACATCGCCTGATGTGTGCGGGCGGAGCTCCCGCGGGGGGAGGGACCGAGCTTCCTCCGGCGGTTACTTGAAGATGGCCTTGAGCTTTTCCTCGAAGACCTGCGGGGTGAAGGGTTTGACGATGTAGTTCGAGGCGCCTGCCTGGATGGCCTGAATGATATTCTCCTTCAGCGCCTCGGCGGTGACCATGAGGAAAGGAATGTCCTTGGTCTTCGGGTCCTTGCGGATGTTCTGGAGAAACTCAAGGCCCGTCATGATCGGCATGTTCCAGTCGGATACGATGAGTTTATACTCGCCCGCTAGCGCCGAGCGGAAGCCTTCTTCTCCGTTTTCGGCTTCGTTGACGTTTTCGTAGCCCAGTTGGCGGAGCATATTGCGGACAACTTTTCGCATTGTGGCGAAGTCGTCAACGACAAGGATTTTTGATTTTTTGTCGAGCATCGCCATTTACAGTATCTCCAATTCCTCTGAACCCCACCCGAAAAGTATAACGAGAGCCATCCCGGAATTCCAACCGCTATCAGGCCGGGCGGCTGAAAGCTCCCGGCAGAAAAACAGCGGAACGGGATATCCCCCGCATTTTCAAGAAAAACGCATATACATTTACATTTTTCAATGGGGAGGGTCAATCCCCTCGCGGGCGCCCGAACGGCGGTTTCTGCCCTGTTTTATCCGGGAAAACCTCTTCAAATAGATCGGACATCGCTTGGGCGGCAGGACACTCGGGTGCTATCTCGAACAGTGTTTTTCCGAGCCCCTGGGCAAGGTCCACATTGGCATCGAGGGGGATGATTGCGTCTGAGACCTGCTTTCCAAGGTGTGCGCGAAGGCGCTCGAGGAAGGCCTTCTGGCGGCCGGTTCCCTGATACATGACCGGGACGAAAGCCTCGATGTCCAGGCGGTTTTTGGGCAGTTCCCAGCACAATCTGAGGATGGTTTTGAGAACGCGCAGGCAGCCGTGAAGCCCCAGAAAGTTGACGGGGACGGGGACGACCACTTTGCTGGCCGCCATGAGGATGTTGATGGCCAATAGTCCGAGAGAGGGCGGGCTGTCGATGAAGATGAATTCGAAATCCGAAAAATGGCGGGTCACATTTTTAAGTTTGGCGTATCGCCGGGGATGGCTTGCGATATTGAGCGTGAGATCGGAGAGGCGCTGGTCGGCCGGGGCGAGCCAGAGGTTTTCGGTGGACGTGCGCTTCAGTATCTCCCGGGGCGGAAACGTATCCGAAAGCATGGCCTCGTAAATCGAGGGTTCCCTGTCCAGCAGGCTCACGCCGAGGCATTTTCCGGCGCTACCCTGTGGGTCCATGTCCAGCAGGAGGGTCTTGCGCCCCGAGGCGGCCGTGAAGGCGGCCGCATGGACCGCCAACGTGGTTTTCGCGGTGCCCCCCTTTTCGTTCACGAATGCAATGCAGCCGCTCATGTGGGCTGTCTCTCTCCGGCGCTGGGAAGTGGGGCAAGGCGCTCTACCGCCACGCGGCGGGAAAATGTTTTTTCTCGGAGTTGGGACATCTCTTTTCGCCGAAACATCAGAGAGTCTCCGCCCGCGTTCCCAGAGAGAAATGGAATTGATGCTTCTGAAATTAATCCATGCTCCCCTTCGGGAATGCTGCTTTCCGCGATGCGGAGGGAGATGGTCCCTGCCGAATATTAAGAGAATTTCACAAATCAATTGGCAGTTTTGAAAGAATTAGCATGTTTTTTTTATTTTCCAGGGCGGCGGCGGCTCTTGACTGGAATGCCAGGGAACGAGGGCGAATCGGCGCAGAGGGGGGGCAAGCTACCTCTCGACAGTAACAATTCTGATGATTCTGGTCTGTGAGCGTAGCGGCGAAAATCTTTTTAAAGAATTGAAATGAAAGAATATATAAGAATTCGGCTTTTGGGAGCGGGGAAGTGACATCTTTTTATTGAATTTATATTTTGTTTGATATATTGTATTATACAATATATGGATGAAATTGTCCTTTATTTTTGGAGGATTTGGAGTGCTGAAAGGGCAAGGGGAAACGGCGTCAGGTAGTCGCGATAGATTTCGACAGGGGTCCGGTGCCTGATTATTCAATCTGGAGGGTAACTTGATGTTAAAGATCAATAATGAGTTTTTGACGACACGAGAGATTGCCAAGCTTTGTGGGGTGAGCCCTACGACAGTCATTCGATGGATTGACTCCGGGATGTTGACGGCTTTTCGCCTTCCGAGTGGCCACCGGAGAGCCCGCTACACGGAAGTACTGTCTTTTTTGGAGCGCTTCGAGATTCCGGTGCCGGGAAATGACGCACGCAGCAAAAAGAGTGGATTAGTAGGTATTTCAGGTTTGACCAGATCAGCCTAGATTTTTTGAATCGCTTGGTTTCTCTTCTTGATACCTCTCGGGCCGAGGGGCATAATTTGTCGTGCCTGCCGTTTTTTGTTATGGGTTTGCGGGCGACTCGGTGTGGACGGATCTCGCATCGGCTGTGACTTTCTGCCTCCTGTGTTTTGAGTGAGCGATATGGATATTGAGAAAAGTTTCAAGGCGATCGAAAAAAAACAATTTTCGGAGGGCGATCGGGGGCCCGTTATTCTTATTGTGGAAGATGACGATGATAGTTTCGACATCCTTTCGGCTTCCCTGAGACTTGGAGAATTGGGCACACTTGAAATCCGGCGGGCTGGCAACGGCCTTGAGGCGCTGAAAGAGTGTGATCGCCATATCCCCGACATAATTTTGCTCGATATCTTGATGCCGGAGATGGATGGGTTTCAGTTCATCCATGAATTCAGGCGAAAGCCAGGCGTGGCCGGCGTGCCCGTGATATTTATTTCCACGATTGACGCCGTCGGAGATCGCATTCGCGGCCTCGACCTGGGCGCCATAGATTTTATTTCCAAACCCTTTAATCCGGTGGAAGTCACCCTCCGCGTGGGGCGTCACCTCGAAATCCGCCGGCTAATGATGGAAATTGAGCGGCAGCGCGAAAATTTTTCCGATCAGGCCGCGATTCTGGATACGATTTTCAATCATGTCCCTTCGGGCCTTGCTGTCGTTGATCGAAAGTTCCGGGTCCTCCACCACAACAAGCGGTTTGCCTCTTTTTTCCCTGGTACTTCTCCTCTTGCGGGCCAGGAGTTTCCCGATCTTGTCTGCACGGAAAGGGGCGAGGCTGGTGATTCGTCATCGGCGCAGGTCGAGGGTTTTCTCGCCCATGCATTCGATGGAAAAGAGGGTCCTCCCTTTCCCCTGGATTTGCATTCTGATGACATGTCACATAAAGAGCCCTGCCATCTTTCCCTGCGGGCCCTCCCTTTTCCCCACCGGGAGGATTGCTTGCTCCTCGATCTGTGGGATGTCACGGCATTGATCGAAGCCGAGAGAAGGGTGGTTTTGCTCGATCGGCTTGCCTTGCTCGGGCAGATCTCCATGGGTGTCGCCCATGAGATCAATAACCCGAACGGCTTTATCCGCCTGAAGGCGCACAACCTGGAGACCATCACGAATGCCTTGGCCCCGGTTCTCGATGACGGTCTGGAGCAGAATCGCGATCTGAAGCTCGGGCGCTTGTCGGTGATTGAAATGCGGGAGCGCCAGCACGAAGCCATTGGCGGCATTTTGAAGGCGACCGAGCGCATCTCGGCCGTCGTGGAAAGGCTGAAATCTTTTGGGCGTGATGAAAAAAGAACATTGGAAAAAGTGAATCTCCGGGAGGTGGTCGAAACGGCCGTTCAAATCGCCGAACATCATCTCAAGGGCATCGAGGACGTTCAGGTCAGCATTCCGGAGGGTCCATTGCCGGAGACGAAGGGGAACCAGATCGAATTTGAGCAGATTCTTGTGAACCTCTTGACCAATGCGGCGCAGTCGATTGAGGAGCGGCGCGAGGTCGAGCGCAACGGCTACCGGGGAAATATATCCATCTGCGTCGTTCCGGGCGCCGGCGAAATCGGCATCTTCGTTTCCGACAACGGCAAGGGCATTCAGGAAAAGATGAAATCGAAGATTTTCATGCCGTATTTTACGACCAAGGAAAGAGGCAAGGGAACCGGGCTGGGCCTTTCGATCTCCCACGAGCTGGTTTCGAAGTACGGGGGGCGCATCGAAGTGGATGGAGCGCCCATGAAAGGAGCGACCCTGAAGGTTTTCATTCCCGTGCATGTCGATATTCATGCCGGAAATTCGTCAGAATAGGAGGAGGAGCAAGCTCATGGCCCATCGAATTCTCCTGGTAGACGATGAGGAGGAGATTCTATCTTCTCTGGCAACCTATCTTGAACTCCGGGGCTATGAAACCGTTGCAACGAGCGACCCCCTTCAGGCCATCGATTTGGTGGCGTTAAAGAAATTTCATGTGGCGATCTGCGATATCAACATGCCCGAGATGAACGGCATCGATTTGCTGAGAAATTTAAAAAAAAACTGGCCCAGCCTTCAGATCCTGATAATGACAGGCTACGGTACGCTGGAAAAAGCGATTGACTGTCTGGAGGCGGGCGCCAGCGAATTCATCATGAAGCCCTTTGAAGATCTCGAGGAAATCGGAGAAATTGTAGATCTCACCATTCAGCGGATCTCCCGCTGGGAGAATGTCGCCAAGAAAAGTCTGAATTTATAGCGACTCCTCATCTGCCATTGTGAAAAGCCGGTTTCCAAGGTTCTCCCTGCATTCTCTAAGTAAAGTGCTTGCCAGAGGGCCCCCCCCGAAATGTGGTGTGCCGGTGCAGGAAACTGCTTGCTCGGACCGGATGTTTGTGTGATATTCTCACATTAGTTGCTTTGTTTTCCCTGGAAAATCCTAGAACCTGCGGGGAGATTTTTTATGAAAGTCGAATATATCAACCCTTTTTTGCAGGCCACCATCAACGTCCTGAGCACGATGGCGATGATTACCCCGAAGGCGGGAAAACCCATGTTGAAGGCGGGGAGCGTCGCCAAGGGGGATGTATCCGGGATCATCGGCCTGACAGGTGATGCCGAAGGTTCTCTGGCTGTCAGTTTTTCGACTTCCTGCGCCCTCAAAATTGTCGAAAACATGGTGGGTGAGCGCTACGAGGAATTGACGGACGAGGTGGCCGACGCCGTGGGCGAGTTGACTAACATGATTTCCGGCGATGCCCGCTCGTAACTGCAGAAAATGGGAATGGAAGTCACATCGGCATTGCCCACGGTCGTCCGGGGGAAGGACCACACCGTCAAACACATCGTTCATGGGGCACCGACGATTTTGTTGCCATTTACGACGGACTACGGTGACTTCTTTGTCGAGGCGAGTTTCTCCGTCTAGTTCTCCCGCCGCATTCGGTTCAACCCGGAAATTCTCCGTATGGCGATCCCGGCAGGGGTCTACTCCTCCGAAAGGGAGGAGTAGATGAGGTTCGACAACTCCTCATCGTTCAACGTCAGTATTTGCTCGACGGAAATGTAAGCCGTCCTCTCCGGGTTTCCGCGATCTCCCTGCCAGAGCCGAAAGCTGTTTTCAAAGTAGCTGAACCGGATCTCTTCTTTCACACCGGGGATATTCCCGGCGAGAACTGCGCTCAGACGGTTGGCGCAATCACGCCCGATTTGCCTTTGCTTTTCCAGATCACCCATCCGAACCCTTTCCCCCGGTTTTTCTGCTCGACAAGAGCTTTCCCTCGAAAACACTAGAGGCTTTCAAGCGCCTCGTTCAATTTTTTCTCCACGAGGTCCTTGTAGAGAAGGTAATGAATAGTCTTTGCGCCTTGTGGGCAATTCTTGTCCCGAAAACTGTCCGGCAAGGACAGATCCGCCAAGCAGATCCGGATTTTTTCCTT
>JAQBZT010000058.1 GCA_027622355.1 bacterium
CCCGCCCCCGCCGAGAAGTTCGAACTCAACCTCCCGCTTGCCGAGATCAACACCCACGACGCGCACGCTCACCGGATCGCCGAGGCGGAATCGCCTGCCCGTCCGCTCGCCCAGGACGGAGAACTCCTCCGGGATGAACCGGTAGTAGTCATCCGCCAGCGCGGCGAGCGGCACCATGCCCTCGACGAAAATGTCCGCGAGCTCGACAAAGATGCCGAAGGCGGCCGCCCCCGAGATGTGCCCCGAAAATCGCTCCCCCACCCGATCCTTCATGAAGAGCGCCTTGTGGAAGGCCACCATATCGCGCTCGGCCGCTTCGGCGGTGCGCTCGGTCTCGGAGATGTGGGCGCAGCTCTCGGCAAGGGCGTCTGCATTCGGCCGGCTGCGATCCCCGCGGAGGAGGCGCTTCAGCCGGCGGTGCACCAGAAGGTCCGCGTACCTGCGGATGGGCGAGGTGAAATGGGTGTAGTGGCTGAAGCCCAGCCCGAAGTGAAGCCCCGGAGCGGGGGCATAGCGGGCCAGCCTCATGCTCCGCAGGACCACCAGATTCACAAAGCGCTCGATATCCTTTCCCGCCGCGGCGGCGAGCACCTCCTGCAGGGCGCCGGGGCGCGCAAGTGCATCCGCTTGGGGGGCGGGGAGGCCGAGCTGCGCGAGAACGAACCGCACGGCCTGGAGTTTCTCCGCAACGGGTGCATCGTGCACACGGTAGACGGCTGCTCCCCCCGCTTTCTCCAGAAACTCCGCCACGGCGCAGTTGGCCGCCAGCATGCACTCTTCCACCAGGCGGTGGGCGGCGTTTCGCGGGGCGCGCTCGATGGCCCGGGGCGCGCCCTTCTCATCGAGGATGACTTCGGCCTCCGGCAACTCGAAGTCAAGACTCCCTTGCGTCATCCGGCGGGCATGAAGCAGGCGGGAGAGCGCGGCGATCTCGTCCAGCTCTTTTTTGAGACCCGCCGCCGCGCGGTACTCCGCCTCCTCCGGTATCTGCCGCCCCTCGAGAACGGCGCCGGCGCCGTGGTAGGTGAGCTGCCCTCGCGAGCGAATCCACCCAAAGGTGAGCCGGAAGCCCACGCGCTCTCCCTTCGCGTTGAAATCGAGAAACGCCGACAAGGTGCGGCGGACCTCGCCGCTCGAGAGGGAGCAGACATCGCCCGAGAGTTTCGGCGGCAGCATCGGGATCGCCCGATCGGGAAAGTAGACGCTGTTCCCGCGGCGGGACGCCTCGCCATCGATCGCCGTGCCCGCCGGGACGTAGTGGCTCACATCGGCGATGTGGACGCCGAGACGACGGACGCCGCCCTCAAGCGCCTCGATCGAAAGGGCATCGTCCCTGTCACGGGCGGTCCGGGGGTCGATGGAGAGCACCGTGAGATCGCGCAGATCCTCCACCCCTTCGGGCAAGGGATCGCTCTCGCGGGGCGCACGCCACTCCTCGGCCTCTTTCAGTACCTTCACCGGGAAATCCTCGCGCAAGCCGTACTTGGCGATGATCATCCTCTGCTCGGCGGCGGGGTCTTCCGGATAGCCGAAGGCGCGGAGGATATTCCCCTGTGCCTCCGTCCGGGGGCCGGGAAAGCGGGTGATCTCCACCTCGACCCACTCCCCGCGGCGCACTCCCTTCCATCCGCCCGCAGGGAGATAAACCGGATGGGAGATGTGCGTGTCCTGAGGCTCGACCCAGGCCCGCCGCCCTTCCACCACCAACCGGCCCACCAGGGAGGAATGGGCGCGCACATCAATCGAAACGATGCTCCCCTCGCGCCGGCCGTCCTCCCCCACCTTCTCGACGCGGGCGCTCACCTGATCGCCGTCCATCGCGCCCCGCGTCCGGCTCCGCGAGATGAAGACATCTCCCTTCTTCTCCTCGGCGCTCCCCGGCGCGGGCAACACGAAGCCGTAGCCCTGCCGGTGCCCCCGGAAAACGCCCCGGCAAAGGGAGAGGCTCTCCGGCAGCGCGTAGCGCGCGCGCACGCGGACCAGGGTGCCCGCCTCCGCGAGGGCGCGCATCTTTTTGCGGAGGGCGGGTCGTTCGTTGGCCGGAATTTTGAGGATATTGACGATCTCCCGCACCGCCATGGGCCGCCCCTCCCGGGAGAGGAGGGAGAGCGCCGCCTGTTCGGCCGCGGAATGGGACCGGTCCGCTTTCATCCGCGGGCCGCCATCAAGGGAAAAAGAGAGGAAACCCGATTTTCAGAAAGGGCGGGGGTCACGCTTCATCCTCGTTTAGTTCGCTGATATCCGCCTGATAGGTTTTGATGAGTTTGCCGCCCGCGAGCTGGACGCAGGTGAGCTTCCTGCCGTAAGCCGCACCGGTGTCGATCCCCAAAAAGCGGGGAAGCTCGTTCAGGACTTCCGGCATGGGGGTGTGGCCGAAGACCACGGGCCGCCCGAAGTCGGCGTCGGACTCGAAAAAATCCTTCCGGATCCACATCAGATCTTCGGGCTTCTGCTCGCTCAGGCGCACGCCGGGCCGGAAGCCGGCATGAACGAAGATGAACCCGTCCGACTGATGGACGTACTGAAGGTTCTGGAAAAAGTGCGCGTGAAGCGCGGGAAGCTGCGGCGGGCCTTCGCGAGGGTCGATACCGTAGCTCTGGAGGGTTTCGTACCCCCCGTTCATCAGGAAAATGCCGGATTGGTAGCGGCCCTCCTCATAAACGTAGTCCAGGAACATGTCCTCATGGTTGCCGCGCAGGAAAACCGAGCGGGGATATTTGAGGCGGAATTCGAGGACATCCTCGACAACCCCGCGCGAGTCGGGACCGCGATCGATGTAGTCGCCGATAAAAACGATTTCGTCTTCCTTTTCGAACGGAACCCGCTCGATCAGGAGACGCAGCAGCCGGCGCTGCCCGTGAATGTCTCCAATGGCATAGAGCTTCGGCATGGGGGAAAAACGACCCGAGGAGAAAGGGACGGAAAAACCGCCCGTCATCCGGGCGGAAGAGGAGCTATTTTAGGTTTCCCCCGGAAAAAGGCGCAACCCGGCTCCCGATTTGCCGCAAAACCAGAGACCTCCACGCGATAGACATGCAATACATTAACAATCAACTATTTAGAGGATAATTTTTCGTCCCGATGCGGAAAAAAATAAACCACTTCAGTTTCACATATTCCGATAAAATGATATTAATTAAAAGCAGGCATCCTGTCGCCGGGAATCCAGAGAGGCTCGGGAGCCGTAGCGCGGAGGGACAATGAACGCCAATGCAAGCGCACCTGACCGGATGATTCGGTTCATGCAGTCCACGACCCTCTTCAAGGGGCTCTCCGACACCGAGGTCAAGCTCATCGTCGGTAAAGCCCGGCGGGAGAAGGTCAAGGAGTTCGACTACGTGTTCAAGGAGAAGGAACCCGGCGATTCCCTCTATTATATCCTAGAGGGCCAGGTCTATCTGACACGGAGCATTCTCGACTCCGAGGAATTTCTCACCATGTTCGACAAGGGAGATACCTTCGGCGAAACCGCCCTGTTGGCCGGCGGCACCCGGACGGCCACTGTCCGCGCAAAGAAAAACTGCCTCCTCCTCTCCATCGGCGACACAGCCCTGCAGGAACTTCCCGCCGATCTCGGCATCAAGCTCATACGGAACATCGCCATCACCACAACAGAAAAACTCGGAATGGCCAACGGCATGATCTACCGCCTGTTCGAGCAACTTCAGAAGCTGCAGCCCGAACAAAAAGACCATACCGCGACCGAAGACGAATTCGTCGAAGGCCTCGGTGATGAGATCGACATCTGAATAAACGCTTCCGGAGTGCTCTCCAGCTCCCTCAGTCCACTTCGCCCCAGTTGTCCCCGACGTTCGCTTTCGCGGCGAGCGGAACCCGCAGGGGGAAGGCCCGGGCCATCTCTTCCTCTACCAGTTGCGTAACCGCCTTCAGCTCCTTCGGCGGAGTTTCAAAGAGAAGCTCATCGTGCACCTGGACGAGCAGGCGCGCCTTGCGCTTTTCCTTCCGCAGGCGCGCTGCGATCGCCACCATCGCCTTCTTGATAATATCCGCCGCACTTCCCTGAATGACGGAATTCACGGCGGTCCGCTCGGCCGCGCTCCGGATGTTGCGGTTTTGGCTCTTCAGGTCCGGGATATACCGGCGGCGATCAAGAATGGTCGAAACGTAGCCCCGCTCGGTGGCCTCGGCGATGACCTCATCCACGAAGGCGGGAACTTTCGCAAAGCGCTGAAAGTAGGTCTCGATGAAGACGCGCGCCTCATCGAAGCCGATGCCCACGGTCTGCGCCAGGCCGAACGCCCTTTGGCCGTAGACGATCCCGAAGTTGACCGCCTTCGCCACCCGGCGCATCTCCCCTGTGACGTCAGCGGGCGAAACCCCGTAGACCGCCGAAGCCGTGGTCGCATGGATGTCCTCGCCCCGCTCGAAGGCGCCGACGAGACCGGGGTCTCCGGTGAAATGGGCGAGCACACGAAGCTCGATCTGGCTGTAATCCACCGAAAGCAGCTTCCAGCCCTCCTCCGGCAGGAACGCCCGCCGAATCCGGCGGCCAAGCTCCGTGCGGACGGGGATGTTCTGCAGGTTGGGGTCGGAGCTGCTCAGGCGGCCGGTCGCGGCCACAGTCTGGTTGAATTTGGCGTGGATGCGCCCGGTTTGCGGATGGACGAGGGCGGGAAGGGTGTCCACATAGGTGCTTTTGAGCTTGGAGAGCTGGCGGAAATTCACAATCTCCTCGGGAAGCGGATGCTGGGGCGCGAGCCGCTCGAGGGTGTCGAGGTCGGTGGAGGGCCCTGTTTTCGTCTTTTTGACGACGGGAAGGTTCAGCTTCTCGAAAAGAATCTTCCGGAGTTGGAGCGTTGAGTTGATGTTGAACTCCTCCCCGGCCAGATCGTGGATTTTCTTCTGCATTTCATCGAGACGCGCCTCGAGGTCCTTGCTCATTTCACCGAGAAAATCTCCGTCGAGCCGGATCCCCGTCATCTCCATCTCGCGCAGGACATCCAGAAGGGGCATCTCCAGCTCGCGGAAGAGCGAGGCGAGGCCCACCTTCTCCAGCTCCGGCGCCATCTTGTCGGCCAGGCGCAGGGTGAAGTCGGCGTCCTGGCACCCGTAGAGCGCGGCGGTCTCGGCGGGCACCTCGGCGAAGGGAATCTGCTTGGCCCCTTTCCCGCACAAATCGGCATACTTGATGGTCTGAAGGCCCAGAAAAGCGTCGGCCAGATGGTCCAGCCCGTGGCTCTGCCGATCGGAATGGAGGAGGTAGGAAGCCACCATGGTGTCGAACACCGGCTCCTGCACCTTGAGTCCGGCCCGGGCCAGAACCTCGATGTCGTACTTGATGTTCTGGCCGATCTTCTCTTTCTTCGGCGATGTAAGCGCGGGGCGGACCGCCTCCAGCACTTTTTCCGACGGAAGCTGCGGACCGGATTCGATCCCCGTATGCCCGACGGGGACATACCAGGCCTGTCCGGGGGAAACGCTGAAGTTGAAGCCCACGATCTCGGCGATCATGGCGTTGAGGGAGGTGGTTTCCAGATCGAGGCTGATGCGATCCGCCGCGCCGAGCGCCTTTTGCAGGGCGGCCAGCTCTTTCTGGGTGCGCACCAGCCGGTAGTCGCGCTCGCGCGCCGCGCCGAGCAGGCCGGAGAGCCCGCCCGCCGCTTCGGCCGCTTCCGCTTCGGTAGTCTTTTTTTCCGCTCCCTCATACCCCGGAAGCTGGGACAGGATATTCTTGATCTCCAGCTCCTCCACAAAGAGCCGGCGGGCGGCCTCCATGTCCGCTGCCTGGAGCCGGTAGTTCTCCAGATTCCCATCCACCGGGATGTCGCGTCTTATCGTGCACAGATCGAGCGAGAGGCGGGCGAGGTCGGCGTTCTCCTCGATATTCTGCCGCTGCTTGGGGCGCTTGATCTTTTCCGCCGAGGCGAGAACGGCTTCGAGCCCCCCGAACTCCTGGATGAGGGAGATGGCGGTCTTCTCCCCGATGCCGGGGACGCCGGGCACGTTGTCGGAGGAATCCCCCATCAGCGCCTGCACCTCGACCACCTTCTCCGGCGGCACCCCCCAGCGCGCCTCCACCTCAGCCGGCCCGAGGGTGATGTCCTTCATCGGGTCCCACATCGAGATCCGCTCGGTCACGAGCTGCATGAAATCCTTGTCGGCCGTGACGAGGATGACCTCGAAATCTTCCGCCGCCGCCTTTTCGGCCAGCGTGCCGATGATGTCGTCCGCCTCGGCCCCCTCGCGCGAGAGCGCCGGGATGCGGAGCACTTCGACCACACGCTGCATATAGGGGATCTGCACCACCATGTCCTCCGGCGGGGCGTCGCGGTTTCCCTTGTAGGCGGGATATATCTCGTGGCGGAAGGTGGGGGCGGGGGTGTCGAAGACGACGGCAATGTACTCGGGGGCCTTCTCTCTAATCACCTTGAGGAGCATGCGGGCGAAGGTGAGAACGGCTCCGGTCGGCATCCCCTTGGAGTTGGAGAGCCGCTGCCGGATCATGGCGTAATAGGCCCGGAACATGTAGCCGGAGCCGTCAATGAGATAGATGCGTTTGGCGGGGTCTTTCACGAAAACTCCCATGCCTGAAGGATTTGACCCGGATGCGCTCACCCTCGCACGGGGGGGAAGCGAAAAGCAACGCCCCCTCCACACCCCCCGATCATCATGTGCAAATCCTTGTTTTTCTAGGGAAATCTTGACATTTTTCCACGTGAAGTTTTAGGATAACGATGGACTTGAAGAAAATGGATTATTCGGGGCACCGCCCCGCTGGAAATAAAGGATCCTGCCCGGAGAGAAAAGCCTGATGTCTCCCGATTCCCCCTCGAGAAACGACCTGATCGCCTATCTCCGGGCCCAAATCAAAGAGCGCCAGGAGCGAAAGGGCGAAATCGACCGAAGCATCCATGTTCTCGAGGAGGCTGCGCACGAGCTTCAACGCCAGCTCGACGCCATCTACCCCGCGCTGGAGGAGACAGCGAGCGAAGCCGAGGACATCCCCTACCGGATTTCCAGGACACCGGAGAAAGCGGATGCCCCCGCGGCACCCAAAATCAGGACACCGGAATTCAAGACACCTGAACCCGAGGAAGAAACACCGCGCGGGGAAGAGGCGCAGGAGCGGGACGCCGCCTTTTCCCTGGATGCCGACGCGGAAAAAGCCCTGCCGGCCGCCGTAGAGGAAAAACCCGAACCGGCCTTTCGCTCTCCCCCGGCAGCGAGCGCCATGGGCACCGATCTGGAAAGCGCGCTCCAGGAGGGGCAGCACCTTCTCCTCGACGGGAGAAGAAAATCTCCCGCGCCGGGTGCGAACGCCGCCTCCGGCAAAGAACCCCGCAACGGAAAACATGTCAAAAACATCGCGCCGCCCGAGGTTGTCAGCGACCTCGACCTCGATGAGGACGTGGCGCTCCTGTTCAAAAACCCCAGGCGCAAATCCGCCTCCCCGCTCCTGACCGCCGATGCGCTCGACTTTCCCGTCGCCGAAAAGCCTGCCTCCGATAAAGAATACGAAGAAAAAACGGTGCCGCCCCCCCCGCCGCCTGCCAAGACGGCGGTGGCATACCTGAAGAACTACATCCGCGCGGGAGGGGCCGTCCGCTGTCTCGACCCCTGGAACCGGACCTGCGCCGCCTTCGTGCTCCGGCAGGGCGATGGTCCCGCTATTTTGGCGACAGATGCATTTCTGACCTATCTTCGCCGCGCCACCGGCCAACTCGCCCAGACCGGCGAAGCCGCCGCGGCCGCTTCGAATGATGTGGAAAAGCAAAAAGATTTTCTCGCCGACCTGATGGGCGCGCTGATGCAGGAGGATTTCGAAGCCCTCAAGCATGTGCCCTCCCTGCAGATTTCGGGCGCCAAGGCGCTTCCGCGGACATTCGAGTTTGAAACCGCCTCGATCACGATCATGCACACCCGCGTGCTCTCCTATCTCCAAAATTCGTTCCAAAAGCCGATCGGAGAGTTCTTCGCGCCAGAGGGCCCGTACTCGGAAATTCAGGAATATCTGGAACGATACAGGGAATTCACCCTCGAGCGCAGTGAAGAGGCGCGCACCGCTTCGCTGCTCTCGCAGGCGGGCCTTCCGTTTTCCCCCGCGGGCGGGCGCACCGCTTCGGCGGGGAGGGGCATTGACCCGAACGCCATGTCGTCCTACTCGGCCTCCTTCGTGAAGGAGGGAGAGAATCTTCAGGACCTCAACACTTTCGACTACACGCCGGAGGATCAAAAAGTCATCCTCTCCCAGAAAGAAGACGCCCTCTCCGCTTCTATGTTCAAAAAGCTGGGACCGGAAAATCCCTTCCTCGGAAAACCCCAGCCGGGCGAGGAAGGCGGAAAGGACCTCTCCCCCGCCGCCCAACAAAAGAATGCAGAAAAAGAGACGCCCAAGAAGAAGAACGGCGAGAAGGCCGAAGACATGGAACAGATGCTCAAGGACCTCGGCATCGACTGGAAAGACTAGCCTTCCGCTGTTCCGAAAGCCTCCTGTGCACCACTCGATTGATTTTCCTCATTGATGGCATATATTCGATAGGAAGGGCTTCTGCCGTTTCTCCGGCGATTTGCCGCCGCACTCTCTTTTGGTTGGAGAGCACCGTGACCTCCCCATCGGATCCGCACGCGCAAAAAATCAAGACCGCCATCCGCGAAACCTACGCCCAGGTGGCCGAGGGGCGGGCCGCATGCTGCGGCGAGGCGGAGATGCCGGCGCAGGAGACCGCCGTGGCGAAAAGCGGCTACGCTCCCGCGCGGCTGGCGGACATGCCCGAGGAAGTGCTGAAGGCCAACGCCAGCTGCGGGAATCCGGTGGATGATGCGGGGATGGGGCCCGGCGAGGTGGTGCTCGATCTGGGCTCCGGCGGGGGGCTCGACTGCTTCCTCTCGGCCGGAGAGGTCGGCCCCGCGGGCCGCGTCATCGGTCTCGACATGACGGACGCCATGCTCGAGAAGGCCGAGGCCAACCGCCGGAAAATGGGCCTTGAGAACGTCGAGTTCCGAAAAGGTGAGATGGAAGCCATGCCCATCGAGGACGAAAGTGTGGACGTCATCATCAGCAACTGCGTCATCAACCTCTCGCCGGACAAGAGTGCCGTATTCCGCGAATCCTTCCGCGTCCTCCGCCCCGGCGGACGGTTCGTGGTGTCCGACATCATCCGGACAGGTCCGGCCCGGGTGGAACACTCGATGGAAAACTGGTGCGCTTGCCTGGCGGGCGCCATTCCCGGCGAGGCGTATCTTGGCGGTCTCCGCGAGGCCGGATTTGAAACGGCCGAAATTCTCAAATCGAAACCTTATGTCGGACCGGGTCTGGAGAGCGCGACCATCCGGGCGGTAAAGACCCGAAGATAGCGGACACGCACTAGCGGTTCGGCGAAGCGGCGGGCGGCTTCATCTTGGGCCCCGGCGCCATCTTTTGCGGCGCGACACTCGCACTCCGCCAGACAACTCCGAGATAGGCCAGATACAGAAAGAGCACGACCAGCGCGAAGCGGACGATCTGCCAAAAAAACCGCGACAAGGGGCTTTCTTTTTTCGTCGAAAGATCGTAGCGCTCTTGCAGGCTTCTTCCGTTCATCGGCTCGCTCTCAGCAATCCCATCGCTCTCAGTTCTTTTTCCGTTTCCACAATCACGGCGGCCGCCAGCGCCTTATCCTTAAGAAAGGTGAATTCCTTGTTAAAAGCATCCACGCGGAGGCGTGTGGTCTTCTCCGTCACCGCGATGATGAAAATGTCCACGCCGTGCTTCCGCGTGGACGCCTTCATGATTTGACCATCTTCCTCTTTCGCCCACCGCTGGTGAATCTTCAGCGCCATGCGGGAGACCGCCACGTCAACCCCTGTGCGAACATGGTCCATTTTTTCCGGAAGCACCTTGTAGGCCACATTATTGATGGAATATTCGACCCCCACGGCCGAGGCCGTGATCAGCACCGCAGGAAACAGCAAACATCCCGAGAGCAGAAAGACCCATAAAAACAAGACCCAGACGATAAAATTCGCGCGGAATGCACCGACAAAAAAAGACAATAGCCGAGACTCCCCATCACCGACAGCCTGAACCCCCATCACCCCTTCAGAATATCACCCGGCGCGCGCGGGCATCAACGCATAGGAGAGAGCGCCCGCGGGGTGTCTTGCGGCAGGTTTCGGGGGCTCTTTATTGACACCCATTCGCGGCGGGTGATAAGTACCAGCCATCACATCCTTTTCCGAGTGGAGAGCCTCCCATGCATATCGATGTCCACTGTCATATCTTCCCCAAGGAACATATCGATCTTATCGAAAAAGAGGGGCCTCGCTACGGGGTGAAAATCTTCATCGACGATCAGGGGAGAAAGCGCGCCGACGTGAAGGGGGAGTTGCATCCGCCTCTCGAACCCTTCATGGATCTGGACATTCGCTTCAAGACGATGGAGAAGATGCGGCTCGACATGAACGTACTCTCTTTCTCCTCCCGCCCGGGCGTCTACTGGGCGGACGAGGGGCTGGCGGAGGAGCTCTGTCAGGCGGCCAACGACGGCTACGCCCGGATGATCGCCGCCCACCCGGACAAGCTCTCCGCGCTGGCCGCCATTCCCGCGCAGGATGCGGCCCGCTCGGTCCGCGAACTCGAGCGCGCCGTCACGAAACTGGGCCTCAAGGGCGGCTACATGGGGACCAACGTCAACGGAAGATACCTGGATCATGAATCCTTTTTCCCCATCTACGAGGCGGCGGCGGCCCTCAAGGTGCCCATCATCGTTCATCCCACGAATCCGGCCGGCATCGCACAGATGAAGGATTACCATCTGTTCAACGTGGTGGGGTTCACGGCGGAGAGTTCGAACAGCATCGGCCGCCTCATGTTTTCCGGAATATTCGACCGTCTTCCCGATCTGCAGTTCATCTTCCTCCACGGCGGGGGGGCGGCGCCCTATCTCCTCGGCCGCTACACCCATGCGTGGAAGCACCGCCCCGAGTGCAAAAACGCAAAACGCTCTCCCCTCGAATACCTGCAGTCGAATTTTTATCTCGATATGCTGGTCTTCTACCCGCCCACGGTTCGTTTTCTGGTGGATATTATGGGGAGCGACCGCGTGATGCTCGGGACCGACCTTGCCTACGACATGACAGATCACGATGTTGTGGATACCCTCGCATCGGCGGGCCTGAGCCAGGAGGAATACGAGCAGATCAGCCACAAGAACGCCCAGGCACTCTTCGGCCTCTGATATGCGTTTTCGCTCACACCCGCTCTCCGGCAGCTGAGGCCCCCACCGATGTGGCCCACTTGGGAAGAGACCCTGCTCATCTTCGCCGCGGCGGTGCTGGAAGGAGGAGTGGGTTTCGACTTCGGCCTGATTGCCGTTCCCGCGATTGGCGCCCTTTCGGGGGTCCGGGATGCCGTGGTGCTGCTTTGTTTTCCCAACCTGGGGCTCGGAATTCTGAAAGCGCTCGGCGGCAAGGCCAAAAAGGAAAACCTCAAGCGATTTATGCCGTTCATCGGCGCCGGAGGGGTCGGGGCCGCCGCCGGCGTTTTTCTGCTGCTTTCCACCCCGCCGGCCGTCCTGAAGTGGACGGTCCTAGGGCTGGCGCTTCTCTTCGCGCTCTACAGCCTCTCCTGGACGCGGTTTCAGCTCGACCTTCGGGATGAAACCTTCTTCGCCTACATCGCCGGGTTTTTCTCGGGGAGCCTGACTGGTTTCTCCTATGCGGGAGGGCCCGTGGCGGTGATCTT
>JAQBZT010000059.1 GCA_027622355.1 bacterium
TACCCGATGGCGAGTTTAAGGGCGTTTCCGCCACCCCGGTGTGGATACGGACGAATGAAAGCAATCCGCCCACCTGGGCGCTGGGCCTGAGATTCGAATTGCCGGAGGAGGAACGCGAACAGCTCGAAAAATCCCTGAAAAAAAACCTCCGGAAAACCCTCCGCTAGACGAAGTTAATCCCGAAAATCGTCCCGCACGTCCGCCCCGGCCATGGCGCCGCGCGGGAGGATGCGTGGCGCGGGTGGCCCGAGGCGCGGTGGCCCGCGCCACCCCGTATCTTCTGCACCTGCCGCTGCCGCCCCATGTGCGAGAGTGGGCCTGCCGCGCTCCAAAAGGGGGGCGGGCGAAAGGGGGCTGGAGATGTGCCTGCGGGATATGAGGGACCGCCCGGAAGAATCGTCCGAAAAAGAGCGCCGGCGGGGCGGTTGCGGGATGCTGCGCGATACTGCGGGTTTTTTTGAGAGCGGCGGGGCGTGCGGGATGCTGCGGGATACTGCGGGATTTTTTGCGCCGCCCCCCCCCTAATCCCGGAAATCGTCGCGCACGTCCGCTCCGGCCATGGCGACGCCGAGGGGGGTGAGGGTGTGGAGAATCTTGAGGGCGTCTTCGTGCAGGGCGAGGACCTCGGCGAGGTTCTTGTAGCAGCGGGGGTCCTCGTCGGTGTCGGCGCCGCGCAGGAGGATGCCCAGCTTTTTCATGTTCGCGTTCATCTCCTGGCGGGTGAAGCGCCCGCCGATGCGGATGGGCCGGCCCCCGCGCCATTTTTTCTTGCCGGCGGCGGCGGTGCGGCTCATGGTGCGGCCCGCGCCGTGGACGGTGGAGCGGAGGAGCTTGCGCGCGGCTTCGGTGTCCACGCCCTCGGCGATGACGGAGATGCCGCCCATGGAGCCGCCGATGAAGCAGCGCTGGCCGGGCCAGGCGGGGGTGGCGCCCTTGCGGACGATGAGGAGCTTCTCGCCGCCGTGTTCTTCCTCCCAGGCGAAGTTGTGGTGGTTGTGGACCGAATCGAGGGCGCGCGCCCCGAGGATTTCGAGGACTCTTTGGCAGACGTAGTCGCGCCCGGCGTAGGCGTAGCGCCCGGCGAGCTTCATGGCCTGGAGGTAGTCGCGCCCGATCTCGCTCTTGAGGGAGAAGACGGTGGCGGGGGCGTGCATGTTCTCGCCGCCGGGGCGGGCGTCGAAGGGGCGGCCCTTGGCGAGATTGAGGAAGCCGGTGCAGGTCTTGTGGCCGAAGCCGCGCGAGCCGAAGTGGACGCCGATCCAGATCCGGTCCGCCTCGTCGCGGAAGATGTCCACGTAATGGTTCCCGGAGCCGATGGTGCCGAGCTGGCTCATGGCGAGGCCGCGGAGCTTGCCGATGGGGCGGACGTTCCGCCAGGCGGGGTCATCGAAGAGTTCGTGCCCGACGGGCTCGGGGTTCTCCCGGCCCATGCCGAATTCGAGGCTTTGGTAGATTTCGTCCATGATGCGGGTTATTTCGGGGCGCACGTCGCTGGCCGCCAGATCGGTCAGGACGGCCTTGTTCCCGCAGGCGATGTCGTAGCCCACGCCCGAGGGGCTGACGGCGCCGCGGTAGGCGATGACGCCGCCGATGGGCATGGAGTAGCCCAGGTGGTGATCGGCGAGGAGCGCCCCCGCGGCGGCTTCTGTGTCCTCAAGGCAGCGGCGGATCTGATCGAGGGCGCCGACGTCCACCGGCGCGCCGCGGATTTCAAGGGGTTTGAGATTCGGCTTGGACATGGGGGCACTCCCGAAGGGTCCCGGAACAGGGCGATGGGATGGCTTTGGCCCTGGATTGAATATGCGGCCCCGGGCGGAGGGACTCAAGGGGGTGGGGTTTGCGGCGCGCGGCCGTCAGCCGGGAAACAGGGCCGAGACGATATCCGAAGCTGAGGGTTCGCCCCCTCCGGCACATCTATTATTTTACATAATATATCTTATCATGAGTAACGAGAAAATGCGGGCCGGAAAGAAAGCCTGCCGGCGGCGCTTATTGTCCGCCCAGTTTCCGTATCCTGTCCCGGAGATCGGCCGTCAGAAATGGGCTCCGCGGGTGCTTCTGGCTGAGTTCCTCGTAAACCTTGAGGGCCTCCTTGGGCTTCCCCTGCGTCTCGAAGCAGGCGGCGATCGAGAGATAGATGTCCTGGGTGATGAGCCGGCCCGGCTTCGCGATGGCTTGGCGCCACTCGCCGCGGGCTTCGTCGCATTTTCCCTGGTCGGCCATCGCCCCGGCCAGCCCGCGCCGCGCGACCGCCCGGTCGGTCTCGGTCAGCCCGCCGATCGCGAGCGCCTCCCGGTAGGTTTTTTCGGCTTCCCGGGGCTTGTTCCGCTCAAGCAGCAAGGCCCCGAGCTCGAGCCGGGCCAGGATTCCCGGCCGGGTTCCGGGGTATTTCTCCGCCGCCGCACGCAGCAACGCCTCCATTTGCTCGGCATCGCTCTGCGCCGTGAGAACCGCCGTGCCGTAGGCCAGCGCGGCGAGCCGCCGGGTTCGGCCCTCCCAGAACCAATAGCCGCCATAGGCGCCCAGAGCGATGATGATGGCAACGCCCGCCAGGATCAGCTGCCGCTGGAATTCCATCAGCTTGGCGAGTACGCGCTGGCTGTAGGTCTGGAAAACATCGGGGCTTTTGATGGACTTCCTGAAGTTTCTGGCCATGCGCAGATTTTCCTTTAAATAACAGAGATTTCTGTTTGAATATTGAGGATATAATTTAAGAAATTGAGAAGTTACATTAAGTTATTCGCTCATTTCCTGTCCAGGATATCGAGAATCCCCTGAAGTTCCCTCCGAAGCCAGACGGGGTCCAGCGTCTCTTTTCTCTCGAACGGGAGGAGTGGATTTTCGTCCTTCCTCGCTTCCTCCTCGGCCACGGAAGCTTCCGCCGCTCCGCGGGGGGAGCGCTGGCGGCTGAGCTGTCTTTTGGCCCCAGCAATGGTGAAGTTTTCCTCGTAGAGCAGGTTCTTGATGGCGAAAATCAGCTCGACATCCTTCCGCCGGTAGACACGCTGGCCAGACTCCCCTTTCGCCGGGCGCAAGACCTTGAACTCGCTCTCCCAGTAGCGCAGTACGTGGGGCTTGGTGCCGGTCAGCTCGGCCACCTCTCCGATTTTGAAGAAAAGCTTGTCGGGAATGGCGGGATGCACGGAGTCCTCCGGGTGTCCTCTTGGATTCTGCCTAATTTGCGCCATTTTGCCGCACAACAAAAGAGCCGGCAAATCCGGCGTTGACGATGCGGGCGCGCAATGTAAGGGCCTCCTGCCGGGTGCGCAGCCTGCCGGAGCGGACGGTACGGAACCGGCCCGCCGCGCTCCCACCGCTCCCGATGATTTCACCCCTGAAACCGGCTTCCTCGACCTGATCGAGGCGCTGGGCCGCCCGCTCGAGATCGGCAAAACCGCCGGCCGAGACGTTCCAGCTGTTCCCTGAGCGGTAGCTCCGCGCACGAATGTTCTTGCGGGAGGCGAGCTCGACGAGCGCCTCGGCCTCATCCCGCGTGGGCAATTTGCCGATCACCACCTCGTTCCGCCCGCCGCCGACGGCCCCGGGGGAGACTATCGGTTCAAACCCCTTCTGGCGGAGCCGATTGGCAAACACATCGACGCAGCGGGAGGTGCGGCAGGTCGCTACCTGAACGGAAAAGAAGGTGCCGCGCACCGAAGCGGTCGCCCGCCGAGGGGCTGGAGCGGCAGGACGGGGCGCGGGCGGCGGCGTCACCTTCTGCGCGACTCTTCTTTGGGATTTCGGGGCCGAGGGTTTCGCCGCGGGAGCCGGGGCGGATTTTTTCGCCGCCACCCGGGGAGCCGCGGGCTGGGCGGGCGGTGATTCGGACTCTGGCTTCTGGGCTTTGCTCTCCTGAAGCTTCTTCAGGAGGATCTCTTCTTTCTTGCGCCGCTCTTCCTCCTCGCGCACCAGTATCTCCCGCTTTTTCTTCAACTCCTCCAGCCGGCGCTGGGCCTCGATACGCTCCTGCTCTTTTTTCAGGCGCGGAACCCACCACCACTGATAGACACCCCAGCCGCCGCCGCCCAGGACCGCGAGAGCCACGAGAGCGATGACCAGATTCCGGATGAGCTTCTTGGACCCTCCCCCGCCGCGTGATTTTTTTTCACCCAGCAGTGCGCTCGCACCGCCTCCTCCGGCGTCATCGTAATCATCCTGATCGTCATCGAGCAGGTTCACATCTTTGGCGGCCATGGCGTCTTCCCCTCTCGCGAGCGCTAGTCGTTATCCTTCGCAGAAACAGCCCCTGCGATGATTTTTTCGGAAATCTGACCGGGAACCTCCTCGTAGTGCGAAAACTCGATGGAGAAATCTCCGCGATCGGCGGTCATCGAACGAAGCGCGGGCGCATAGTTCAGCACCTCGGACATGGGTACCTGGGCCTTGATCTTCTGTTTCCCGCCAGGGCCGGGGTCCATCCCCGAAACGCGCCCCCGGCGGGAGTTCATGTCGCCGATGACATCACCCATGTACTCATCCGGAACCACGACTTCGATCGTCATGATCGGCTCCAGGAGAATGGGCCTGCACTGCTCCATCCCCTTTTTGAAACCCATCGAGCCGGCGATCTTGAACGCCATCTCGGAGCTGTCCACCGTATGGTAGCTGCCGTCGTAGAGAATGACGCGGAGATCGGTCACGGGATAACCGGCAAGGGTGCCGATGTCCATGGCCTCGATAATTCCCTTCTCCACGGCGGGAATGTAGGTTTTCGGGATCACACCGCCCACGATCTTATCCACGAACTCGAAACCCGAGCCTCGCGGCAAGGGCTCGATCTCGAGCCAAGTGTCTCCAAACTGGCCGCGGCCGCCGGTCTGCTTTTTGTAGCGGCCCTGGATTTTCGCTTTTCCCTTGATCGTTTCCTTGTAGGGCACGCGGGGGGTCCGCATCTCGACCTCGACGCCGAACTTGCGCTTGATCCGCTCGATCATGACCTCGAGATGAAGAACACCCAGCCCGGACAGAAGAAGCTCCTTGGTCTGCAGATCTCGGCTGATGGCCAGGACGGGGTCCTCGTCCCGGATGCGGGCAAGCGCGGTGCTCAGCTTCTCCTCATCGCCCTTGCTCTTGGGGACCACCGCATAGGAAATGACGGGAGACGGAAATGCAATCGGGGTGATGACGGCCTTTTCGCCGTCGGCGCAAAGCGTATCCCCGGTCCGGGTATTTTTCAGCTTGGCAACGGCGGCGATGTCGCCGGGCCCCAGCTTTTCCGAAACCGGACTCTGATTTTTCCCCTGAATATAGAGGAGGGTCCCCACCCTCTCCTTTTCGTCCCGGTTGGAGTTGTACGCCGAGGAGTCCGATGAGATGCTGCCGGAAACCACGCGGAAATAGTTCAGTTTCCCGGCAAATGAGTCCACAACGGTCTTGAAAACCAGGGCCCGGAAGGGAGCGTTCTCGTCCGCCGCGATGGAAATGTCTTCGCCCTCCGCGCTCTTGGCTGTCTCGGCGGGGCGCTCCTTTGGAGAGGCGCCGAAGTGGACGATCGCGTTCAGGAGTGCATCGGTCCCGATGTTCAGAATGCCGCAGCCGCAAAACACCGGAATGAAGGATCCCCCCAAAACGCCCCGGCGAAGCCCGGCGATGAGTTCCTCCTGGCTCAGCTCTTCTCCCTCGAGAAATTTTTCCAGCAGCGCTTCGTCCGCCTCGGCGGCAAATTCGATCAGCTTGCCTCGGTGTTCTTCGACGACATCCACCAGATCCCCGGGAACCTCTCCTTCGGTCCCCTTTCCGTTTCCTTCCGCGGTGTAGGTGAGCGCCTTGCCGGAGAGCAGATCGACTACGCCCGAGAATTTCTCGCCCTGTCCAATGGGGACCTGGAAAAGCGCCAGCCGGACGCCCAGGAGCTTTTCCGCGCCTTCCACCGCCCGGCTGATGTCGGCCTGTTCGTGGTCCATGTGGTTCACGAACAAAAAGCGCGGGAGGCCCTTCTCTCCGGCCCAGGCGGATGCCTTCTCGGTCATGACCTTCAGTTCGGCATGGCCCTCGATGACAATGAGGGCGTTGTCCACGGCGCGGACCGCCGCGACGGTATCCGCGACGAAGTTGGAATACCCGGGGGTATCGATGATGTTGATACGGTGGCCGGCCCAGTCAACATGGGCGACGGCGGAGCCGATGGATGAGTGGCGCTCAATTTCCTCGGGTTCGGAATCGAGGATGGTGTTGCCGGAATCGACTTTCCCCTGCCGATCGGTGCTCCCGCCCGTAAAGAGGCAGGCTTCCGCCAGCGATGTTTTCCCGGTACCGCCCTCTCCGAAGAATCCAAAATTGCGAAGTTTTTCGACTCCCCCTTTGGCCATGGGAAACAAGTCCTCCCCTATTGCGTACTTCGGTCTGCGAAGAGACAGTTTCATGGAACCAGAAAATTAGCCGATTTCGGCAATTGATTGTGCCGAACATCCTGCCATTTAATCGTTTTTTCGTCAACAAGATTGAATGACTTGGGAGTGTCTGATTAAAGAGGGGCTTTAGGTTTTCTGCAACCGGAAACACACTGGATGGGAAGGATTTCCTGGCGAGTGGGCATGGCCCTTTCCTCCGGGCGCGTCTATTCGCGCTTGCGAAAGCTTACCCGAATGGGAGTGCCGGAGAAGTCGAAATCCTCTCGAAGGCACCGTTCGATGTAGCGCGCATAGGGCTTGCCCGGAAGGCGGCTTGCGAAAACTACGATGTGCGGGGGGGCGGTCGAGGCCTGGGTCGCATAGTAGATCTTGGGGCGCTTCTTGTTGCGCCCGCCGTGGGGCGGATGGGCGGCCACCCATTTCTCGACACGAAGATTCAATTTCCGGGTGGAGATGCGCTGTCGGTGGAAGGCGGTGACCTGCCGGATATCCTCGAACACATGCTCGCACCTTTGCCCTGTCAAGGCGGAGACCGAAAGGATGGGGGCAAAATCCAGGTGAACGAGTTTTTCCCTGATATCCGTCACTTTTTCGTCAAACGTCCGGGTTTCCTTCTCGAGCAAATCCCACTTATTGACCAGGACGATGCAGGCTCTTCCCGATTCGACGATGTGGCGCGCAATCTGGGCGTCCATCATCCGTGGACCGTCGGTCGCATCGATGATGAGGAGCACCACCTCCGCCCGCTCGATGCTCCGGTACGCCATGATCATGCTGAGGAACTCGACCTTCTCGTCGCCGATTTTCCCGCGTTTGCGAATTCCCGCCGTATCCACGAACCGGTAGGCTTGATCCCCGCGCCGGCAGAGCGAGTCGATCGGGTCGCGGGTCGTCCCCGGCACGGCGCTGACGAGCGCGCGCTCTTTCCCGATGATGCGGTTGACGAAAGAGGATTTTCCCACGTTCGGGCGCCCGACGACGGCGACGCGGATCTCTTCTTCGGATTCCACCTCCAATTTCCCGTCATTGGGCACACGGGCAAACGCTGCTTCGAGCAGATTTTCGATGCCCGTGCCGTGCTCGGCCGAAATGGGGAAAGGATCCCCGAAACCCAGGGCCGAAAAGTCCCACAGAGATTCCTTCGCCCGGTTCGTGTCGCATTTGTTCACGGCGAGAAAAACCGGCTTTTGCGAGCGGCG
The DNA here is from genome assembly GCA_027622355.1 of bacterium. Lineage (NCBI taxonomy): Bacteria > bacterium. The sequence goes on from JAQBZT010000059.1 coordinate 7,550, forward strand.
TGCGTGATCGGCGATTTGCCGATCGGCAGGCAGGAGCCCCTCGATGCCGTCCGTCAAGAAGAGAACGATGTCGGACTCTTCGATGGCCAGGATGGTTTGCCGGAGAATCAGCGGATTGAAAGGGTCTTCCGCCGGTCCCGATATGCCGCCGGTGTCAACGGCCAAAAAGGAACGGTCGTTCCATTCTCCGCGGGCATGGTGGCGGTCGCGCGTGACGCCCGGCTCGGGCCGCACGATGGCCTTGCGCCGGCCGATGAGGCGGTTGAAAAGTGTGGATTTTCCGACATTCGGCCGGCCGATAATGGCCAAAACGGGAAAACTCATCTCCGAAATTCTCCGGGGAATCAAATGTCTCCGCCGCCGTGGCTGCGGTGGGAAAGGAACATGCGAATCAGCGCAACGCTGGCATTACCGGGTACGGCGGGCCTGACGAAGCCGAACGGCCACGAAACCGGCAATGCCCTCCGCAATTCCCTCCGCGAGCGCCAGCTTGTACTTCCGGGTCCGGCCGCGCCCGGCCTCGACCGGGTTCGTGATGAAGGCGGTCTCTATCAATATGCTCGGCATCTGGGCGCCCAGCAACACGAAAAACGGACCACGTTTCACTCCCAAATCCTTCACGGGGTTATATTTTCTCTGGAGGCCCGAAACCATCGAACGGTGGACAAGCTGGGCGAGCGAGTGCGACTCGTTCACTTTCGAGCGGAGCATAAGGTCCTGAAGGATTTTTTGCAAATCCGTCATCCGCGCGATGGTGGTTTCGCTCTCCCTCGCGGCGACCTCAAGCGCGCGGGCGCTCGAGGCCTCGCTCAGCAGGTAGGTTTCGATTCCCTTCGTACCGCGGTGGGGGGCGCTGTTGGCATGAATGGAAATGAAGAGATCCGCCTTCAAATCGTTGGCCATCGAAGTCCGCGCCTGGAGGGGAAGATACCGGTCGCGGTTCCGCGTCAGGTAGACGCGGTTGCCGGGGGGAAGCCGCTTTTGGAGCGCGGCGGCCGTGAGGCGGGAGATCTCCAAAACAAATTCCTTCTCCACGATCTGGTGGAGTCCGATTGCCCCCGGATCCCGGCCGCCATGTCCGGGATCGAGAACGATCCGGCCTTGGCCGCTGAGAAATTTCGCGGTCAACTCCATGTCAGGGCCGCCCGGCCCTTCCCGGCTGGGAGGGATGGGTGGTGTCGGGAGGGGCGCCGGCGGCGCTTTCTTGGCGATTTCCCGCTGGGCGGGACGCGGAGGCTCCGACTCCTCCTCCGGTGTCTTCTCGCCCCTCAAATCAATGACGATTCGATCCGGATCGGGCAGCGCGAATACGTTGTGGCGCGAGAGTTTCGAGGAAATATCCACGACAAAGCGCAGCGCCCCCTTGTGGAGCTTGCCGAAGCGAAAGCCGCTGATGAGGCCTCCGCCGTTTCCGGAAGCCTTGATGGAGGGTATTTTGAAGCGGCGAGAGAGACTTCCGCGGGGAATGTCGACAAAGATGCGGGAAGGATTTTTCAGCGTTCCGAAACGAAAGTCCAGGCTCTCGCGGTTCAGGACGAGCACTACCCGGGCATAGCCCGTCGTGGCGAAATGGCGCACACCCATGACCCGAGGACCGACCGGTCCCCCCCTTTTCGGGGTAGCCGGCATCGCCGGATGAGGGAAAAACACCGCCAGCGCGAGACAAAAGGAAAGCCACAACCCGGCCCGTTTCCGCAAGCGGAAGACGCCTACCACCAATGGAACTCCCGTCGGGCGGAGACCGGAGCAGAACGGCAGATCAGGTGCCGAACTGCCAGCTTTTCAGATATTTTTCCTGCTCGGCCGTCAGTGTGTCAATCTCCACGTTCATGCTCTTAAGCTTCAAGCGGGCGATCTCGGCGTCCATCTCGTCGGGCACCTTGTAGACTTTGCTCTCGAGCGAGTCCGCGTTTTTGACCAGATATTCCGCCGCCAGCGCCTGATTGGCGAAACTCATGTCCATGACGCTGCTCGGATGGCCTTCGGCCGTCGCGAGGTTCACGAGGCGCCCGCCGCCCAGGACGACAATCCGCCTTCCGTCGGACATGGTGTACTCTTCCACGAGGGGCCGGATCTCGCGCTTCGACTTGGCCTCTTTTTCCAGCCCCGCCACGTCGATCTCAACGTCGAAATGCCCCGAGTTGGCGATGATCGCTCCGTCCTTCATCTCGCGCATGTGCTCCATCCGGATAACGCTCGTGTCGCCGGTGACGGTGCAGAAGAAATCGCCGATTTTGGCCGCCTCGGCGATCGGCATGACGCGGAAACCATCCATGAGCGCCTCAAGGGCGCGGACGGGATTGACTTCCAGCACGATGATGTTCGCGCCCATTCCGTGGGCCCGGCTCGCCAGGCCCTTGCCGCACCAGCCATAGCCGCCGACCACGAAGACGGAACCCGCCAGGAGGCGGTTGGTCGCCCGGATGATGCCGTCCACCGTGCTTTGGCCCGTTCCGTAGCGGTTATCGAAAAAATGCTTGGTTTCCGAGTCATTGACGGCAATGACGGGGAACGCGAGCACATTCTCCTCGGCCATGGCCCGAAGCCGGATGACACCCGTCGTGGTCTCCTCGGTGCTGCCGATAATCCCGGGGATCAACTCTTTGCGTTCGGTGAGCACCTGGGTTACCAGGTCGGCCCCGTCGTCCATCGTGATCTGCGGTTTCCCGTCGAGGACGGCGCGCATGTGCGCGTAGTAGGTATCCCGGTCTTCGCCCTTGATGGCGAAGGTCGGAATCTTCTCCTTGATGGAAAGCGCCGCCGCGACATCATCCTGCGTCGAGAGCGGATTCGAGGCGCAAAGCCGGACATCGGCGCCACCCGCCGCCAGGGTCTGCATGAGGACCGCGGTCTCCGACGTGACGTGAAGGCACGCGCCGATGCGAATGCCTTTCAGGGGCTTTTCCTTTTCGAAACGATCTTTTATGCCAAGGAGCACCGCCATACTGCGGCTCGCCCACTCGATGCGAAGCGCACCCACATCGGCCAATCCCTTGTCTTTAATATCGAAATTCATCATTCCTCCAGGTCAAAATGCGATGCGAAAGCGAGCGTCCGGCGGGAGGGCTAAAGGCCCACCGCGGAGCGCAACTCCTTCACCTTGTCTGTTTTTTCCCATGTAAATTCCGGCTCCGAGCGCCCGAAGTGCCCGTAGGCGGCCGTTTTCCGGAAGATCGGTCTTTTGAGTTGCAGGTGATCGATGATCTGCTTGGGCTTGAGGCCGAACACTTCCCGGACGGCTTTTGAGATTCTCGAAGAGGCGATTTCGCCCGTGCCGAAGGCATCCACCAGAATGGACACCGGATCGGCCACCCCGATGGCGTACGCCAACTGCACCTCGACCCGCCTCGCCAGCTTGGCGGCCACGATATTTTTGGCGATATAGCGCGCCATGTAGGCGGCCGAGCGATCCACCTTGGAGGGGTCCTTGCCGGAGAAAGCGCCGCCGCCGTGCCGGCTGTATCCCCCGTATGTGTCCACGATGATCTTGCGCCCCGTCAGGCCGGTATCCCCCTTCGGCCCGCCGATAACGAAAGTGCCCGTCGGATTCACGTACATCTGGGTGCTGGGCCTGAGCATGTGCTCGGGAACGGTGGGCTGGATCACATGGTTGATGATGTCCTCGCGAATCTGCTCGAGCTGGACGTCCGGGGCGTGCTGGCTCGAGATGACGACGTTTTCGATGGCCACCGGCTTGCCCTTTTCGTAGTGAATCGACACCTGGCTTTTGCTGTCCGGCCGCAGGTAGGGGAGCAGCCCGCTCCGCCGCACCGCCGATGTTTTCTGCACCAGCTTGTGGGCTAGCATGATCGGCAGCGGCATCAACTCCTCCGTC
>JAQBZT010000060.1 GCA_027622355.1 bacterium
CACCACCCCCTCGAGGGCGCTCAGCCGCTTTTCCACCCGGGCGGAGCAGGCGGCACAGGTCATGCCTTGTACCGTCAGGTCAATTTCCCGGGATTCTTTCGTTTTTTCAGTCACCATGATCCACCCTTTTTTTTATTGATTTACGATTTGTCATTCGCCGCCGTGGCGGATGTTTTGAGCCACGGCAGATTTTCGACCGCCAACCGGCAATCTTTCTGAAGAGAATCCGCATCGAGCGTCGCCCGGGCCACGAGATGTCCCCCCTGTATCTGGGAGAAAAACGCCCGCGCCAGCCCTTCTGTGTCCGCATCAGTGGGGAGCATCCCCTCGCCCTGGGCCTGCTCCAGCGTTTCGGCAATCCGGCCGAAGATTCCTTTCCACAAACGGGCGAAGCGCTTCTGGAAATCTTCATCCATGCCGCTGAGCTCCAGCGAGAGATTCCCGATGGGGCACCCGCAGCAGGGGGACTCGAAGCTGGGCATCCGCGAGTAGAGGGCGGCCAGGCGCTCGATTTTCTCCCGGCCGTTGCCGGGCCCATTCAATGAAGGATCGAGATAATGCGTATGGAGGAGCGTTTCGAAGTAATCGATCACGGCGAGGGCCAGATTTTTTTTGGACTTGAAAAAGTAGTAGAGGCTTCCCCGGTTCACCTCGGCCGCCTGGGCCACGGCATCGAGTGAGGTGGCCGTATACCCATTCCGGTAGATCAGCGTCGCCGCCGTCTCGACAATGCGCGCGCGGGTCCCCCCGGCGTTTTCAGATTTCGGTTTCGGTGCGTTCTTCACGGCCATCAAATGACTCCTCGGAGTGAAACTCCTCGGGTGGCGAATGACTCCTCGGAATGGAATGTAGGCTTTCTTAGTTAGTCAGTCAACTAAATTTTAAGCCAAAAGGAAATAATCTTTAATCTAATTTATTTCAAATAGATAGACGATAATCATTCCATCAGGGCGGACACGTGGGCCGCCACGGACAGCTCGAGGGCATCAAGGTTGTAGCCCCCCTCCAGAAGACTCACGATGCGGCCCCCGCAGAGGGATGCAGCCAAATCCTTGAATTTCCGGGTCATTTCGGCAAAGTAGTCTTCCGACAACCGGCATCCCCCCAGCAGATCTCCCCGGTGGGCATCGAAGCCTGCCGAGAGGAGCATGATCTCCGGCCGGAACGCAGCAATTGCCGGAAGCACCACGTTTTCGTATTTCTCGAAAAACACGGCTTCCTCGGTGCCGGGCGACATCGGCAGATTCAACGTCGCCCCCTCGCCGGCCCCTTCCCCCTTCTCCCATTCCATGCCGCTCCCCGGAAAAAGGGGGTGCTGGTGCATCGAGACAAAAAAAACATCGGGATCCTCCCAAAAAATACTCTGGGTTCCGTTCCCGTGGTGAATGTCCCAGTCCAGGATGGCGATGCGCCCAAGGCCGTGGTGCCTCTGGAGATAGCGGGCCAGGATGGCGATGTTCGCGAAGAGGCAAAACCCCATGGAGCGGAAAGCGTAGGCATGGTGGCCCGGCGGCCGGATCGCGCAAAAGGCGTTGTCCACCTCCCCCGCCATCACGGCGTCCGCCGCCGTGAGGGCCGCATCAACTGCCCTGAGCGCGGCCGCATAGCTTTTCTCGCTGATCCGGGTATCGCCCCCATCGAGCGTCCTCATTCCCCGCCGGAAGGCCTCTTCCACCTCGCGGTGGTGCTTCTCCTCGTGAACCTCGAGCACCCACTTCCGGGCGTCATGGGGGATGGGGGTTCGGGCGTCCAGTTGTGGAATTCTCGATAACATCCGCTCGGGGGCCAGGCGCGCCGCCCGCTCGGCGCGCTCGACATGGTTCCGGCCCGTGTCGTGCTCCAGGAAGATCGGGTCCCAGTAGTAAGCGGTTCTCGCCATTTTCGGACTATCTCCTCTCGCAAACCGCGCCTGTGATGCGCGGCGCAGTATATCCCCCTGGCCGCCCCGCCCGCCTCTCGGAAAAAGCCCTCTACTGGCAGGATTTTGGGCCCTCCCACGGGTTGACGCCGGGACCCCGGTCTATATAATTCTCTCCGGTCTGATGCTTGCTATCGCCCCCAAAAACCTGGAGAAAGCGCCTGGATGGCTGAGCGAAATTTTAAGCCCCCAGAGGAAAAAACCAGCCCGGTTCCATTTTTCATCCTGGGACTTCTTTTTGTGGCCGTCACCTTCTGGACGGTTTGGGATGAATCTTTCACCCGGCGGCCCTGGAAAGAATATCAGAAGCAGTTCAATCAGTACGAGTTGAAGCTCGTCAGAGAGCTGCTGAACAAGGCCAAGGAAAAGGACGGCAAGGCCGTTGCCGTGATCGACAAGCAGATCCAGGCGCAGAGCCAAAAACTGGCGGTCTCCTCCGAACTCATTCAGATCAAAAAAGAACTCGATCGCCTGAAGCTCGTGGCCTTCGAGAAGGTCCAGGACTTCGCTTTCGCCAAATCTACCTACGATGAGGCGTACTTTCACTACACTGAGGGCGTCCGCCAAGGGCACGACGTCCAGAAGCAACTCGCCCACCTCCAGGAAGCCAAAAAGGAAGTGGGCCGTCTCCAGCCCATCGCCGAGAAGGCCGAGGCCCAGCGGGACGCGCTGCTCGCCAAAATCGAGGAAAGACAAAAGGGCCTGTCCATCCTCATACGCCAGCGCCGCCGGCGCTCGGGCGAGATCGCCGACCTGGAGCGCCGCATCAAGAGCATCAAATCGCGGCCCTACGAGATCAAGCAGATCGTCCTGAGGGAGTTCGAGCGCAACAACTTCAACGAGCCTGTCCTTCGCGTCGATCGGTGCCATACCTGCCACCTGGGCATTGACCGGGCCGGCTTTGAAAACGCCCCCCAACCGTTCCGCACCCATTCGGAGCGCAGGTTTTACCTCGTCGAGCACAACTACAAAGAGATCGGCTGTGTCGCCTGCCACGGCGGCCAAGGCTCGGCCATTACCGCAGTGAACAAGGCGCACGGCCTTGCCGACTTCTGGGAAAATCCGATCCTCAATAAAGCGGACCAGCAGACCAAATGTCTCGGGTGCCATACGAACGTTTTCAATCTCGAAAAAGCGCCCAAGCTCTCGCGCGGCATCGCCCTCGTCCGCGAACTCGGCTGCTTCGGCTGCCACAACATCCCCGGGGCCGAGGGACTTCTCAACCGCGGGCCCGACCTTTCCCGGATTCAGGAGAAGGTCGACCCCGACTGGCTGCTGACCTGGATCAAGCGCCCCAAGGACTACAACCCGCGCACCAAGATGCCCTACCTCAGCCTCGCCGATCAGGAAGTGCGCGACATCGCCACCTACGTCTGGACGGTGGGCAAGCCGAAGGCACCCGTCCAGAGCATGGCCGGGCTGGAGAACCCGAAGCTGATCGCACAGGGCAAGGAACTCTTCGAGTCCGTCGGCTGCCTCGGATGCCACATCCGCGACGAAAAAGACATCAAGGCGGGCCCCATCAAAGGGGTCAGCGGCCGGCCCATCGTCTACTGGAGCCGCGATTTCGGCCCGGCACTCGGAAACGCGGGGAAGAAGCTCCGCGCCGACTGGCTCTTCCGGTGGCTGAAGGACCCCAAGGCCTACTGGCCTGAGACCACCATGCCCAGTCTGCGGCTCACCGACGATGAGGCGAAGGCCATCACCGCCTACCTGATGAACCTCTCCCCTGCCACGGGGGCCGCGAGCGGCGCCCTGGGCGATACGGCCGCGTTCGAACGGGGCAAGTCGCTCGTCGCCAAGCGCGGCTGCGCCGGCTGCCACGTGATTCCCGGCATGGAGAATGTCGGCAAGATCGGCCCCGACCTGGCCTCATTCGCCGAAAAGAAACCCTTCGAACTCGATTTCGGCAACGTGGTGAACACGCCCAAAACGTGGGAAGCCTGGGTGTTCGGCAAGCTGAAGAACCCGAAGCTCTACCAGACCGACCGCATCAAGCTCCTGATGCCGAATTTCGATCTGAGCGACAAAGAGGTTTCCGAAATCCGCACCTTCCTCCGCGGAATGATCCCCCACGGCCCGCCCCATACGGTCCATGCGGAATTCGCCGAGCGCGCCAAGCGCATCGAGGCCGGCCGGAGGATGATCGAAAAATACAACTGCTCGGGGTGTCACCTCGTCGAAAACTGGGGCGGCGACATCCTTCGCCACTACAAGGACACGAACGACGGCCCGCCTCCCCTCGATGGAGAGGGCGACAAGGTGCAGCCCGGCTGGTTCTTCGGCTTCCTGAAAAACGTTGTCATCCTGCGCCCCTGGCTGAAGGTGCGCATGCCGAACTTCCAGATGCCGGAAAAAGACGCGGCCGCCCTGGTCAACTACCTCGCGGCGCTGGACAACAAGCTCCGGTCCTACGTCCACTTCGACCCGACCCGGGTAAAGAGCGAAACCCTGGCCGCGGGCCGGATACTCTTCCAGAAGGCCGAGTGTCTCTCCTGCCACAACAAATGGCCGTCGCCGCCGGGCTCAGAGCCGCCCTCGGCCCCGAATCTGTTGTTGGCCAAAGAACGCCTCCGCCCGGAGTGGATTTTCCGCTGGATCATGAATCCTTCGCGGATCCGGCCAGGAACCAAGATGCCCACCTTCTTCGAGGGGGCGGGCGCCAAGGCCAACATTCTCAACGGCAAGCGGCTGGCGGAGGAAAACGGCAAGTGGATCTATGAGTTGGACTCGGAGAAAGAATCCGAACTCGCCGAGAACAGGCCCGCCTCCCTCTGGCTGGGAAGCAGCCGAATCATCGTTACGGTGGCGGGAATCGACGGGAAAAAGATCAAAATCGCCGCGCCCCGCGATCTGGGCCAAACTATCAGCCATGCGACGCTGGAGAGCCATGGCGAGCCCATCGACCCGGCCCTCCTCGGCGGAGACGGCTACAGGCAAATTGCCGCGCTGCGCGACTACCTGATGGTGACGAACATATTTCCGAAATTGAATCCGAAACCCAAAAACTAGACTTTCTTCCTCGAAAACCAATATCCGAATCCGCTCTCCCCAAACATATATGGGGGAGGGCGGATTTTTTTGGGCTAGGCCGTAATCCCCCTCTTTATGCGCTCCTCATTCGTCCGGCGATGGGCCTGGCGGATGGGCTCGGGCAGGCGGTACCGGGGACTCGCCTGCATGACCCAGTCGATGGACTTCTCCAGGCTCACCCGGTGGCCGGGCGAGATGAAGATGGGCTTCACCCCCTGGCGGGTCCGCAGCCGCGCCCCCACCCGCTCGCCGTCCGGCCCGTGGAGCGCGGCCCATGCCCCCCGCCGATCCGCCGGCTCGGGTCCCTCGCCGAAAAGGCGGGACTTTCCACAGCCGATGGAAGGAGTGGCCCACCTCAGCCCCAAGTGCGCCGCCAGACCCAGCCCGCGCGGGTGGGCAATCCCCTGGCCGTCAAAGAGAATCAGATCGGGCTTGCGCCGCAATTTCCGGAAGGCCTGCTCCATCAACGGCCCCTCCCGGAAGGAGAGCAGACCCGGAACGTAGGGAAACGGCATCTCCCCCACGGCAAAGACCTCCTCCAGGACACACAATTCGGGAAAGTCGAGAAGAATCACGCCGGCGACCGCGCGCCGGCCGAAGCGCGGATAGGAGATATCCACGCCCGCCACCGTCCGGGGAGGGTGGACCCGCGGCCGCAGCCGCACCTTGCGGCGAAGCGCATTCTGGAGAGCAACCGCATCGCGGGGGGACAAATTCCACGGATGGCGGAGAGGGTCCTTCATTTTGCCGTTACGCTATCCCGGCTTTCCTCTCCCTCGCCTTCCTGTTCAATCTGGTATCCGAGGAATTTTCGAAGTGCGAATATTTGATCCAGGGCTCCAATCACGATCAGGATATCGCCCTCGTTCACGACGTAATTGCTTTTGGGGTTGTATACATGCTTCGCCGAATCCAATGGCTTGACTGCGACGATGACCAGGTCGGTATGCGCGGGGAAGTGGATCTCCCGAAGTGTCTTCCCGACATGTTCCCACTCCCCGGGAACTTTTACCTCTTCGATGCGCAGGGTGATATCCGTCTCCCGAAGCATCGTGTCGAGAAACGAGACCACCGTCGGACGGATGGCCTCCGAGGCCATCCGGAGGCCGCCGATGAAAGTGGCCATGACGGTGGCGTTAGCTCCAACTCTTTGAAATTTATGAAGATTATCGCGATCAAATACCCCCGAAATAATCCGCAGCTGGGGGGACAACTCCCGGGCCGAGAGGACCACCAGCAGGTTTTCGCTGTCGGTATTCAGGGCGGTGATGAGCCCTTTTGCGTTTTCGATATTGGCCATCTTCAGGAACTGCTCCTTCGTCGGGTCGCCTTCGATGTAGAGTATCTCCCGGCCCGGAAAGTTCTTTTCGAGCTTCTCGATGTCCTTGGCGACAACCACAACGGGTGTCTGGGTTTTGATGAATTCCTCGAGAACATAGTGGGCCTCGTCCTCGAAGCCGCATAGAATGAAGTGGCCTTGCAGGCGATTGATTCGATTCAGCATATTCCGGATCCTCAAAAAATTTGAGAGATGCCCTTCGACAAGGAACGCCGTAAAGGTACCGATTCCGTAGGCCAGGATCCCCATGCCGCTCAAAAGGAGGAACATGGTGAAGACGCGGCCCTTCCCCGATAGTGCCCGCGTCTCTCCATAGCCCACCGTCGTCAGCGAGATGACTGTCATGTAGATGGAATCGAGGAAATCCCACCCTTCCAGGACCATGTAGCCGGTAACGCCTATCAGGAGAACGAGAATCAGCAGCCCGGAAGCGACGACAAGTCGGCGGCGAAGTGTTCCCATCGGCGGAAAAATCCCCCCACAGACAAGTCAACCAATCCGCTCCGGAAGGCCCCGCCCGACCCGAATCCGAAGCGAGCCAGAAAACATCCCCGGAAGTATAAAACCAACAATTAGGATAGTTCCACGAAATCATACGCCATCTGGAAGGGAAGACCTACGCCCATGCCGGGCGCGCGGCCGGTAAGAGGCGGATTCAGGCGGATTCGTCCAGAACTTCCTCGCGGGAAGCCTTCGAGCGAACCCGCACGACGGAAAGCACCCCTTTCACATCGCGCATTTTCTTCATCACCTTCTTCAGATGATCCAGATCCTGCACCTGCACGTCGAGACGGATGCCCGCCCGCTCGTGAGAGGTTTCCGCCTCCACGCGGGAGATGTTCACGTTCAGCGACGCCGCCGCCGTGGTCAGCCCCGCCAGAACGCCCGGCCTATCCTTCGCTTCCACCACCATCGAAACCAGGTGCATTTCACCGCGCTTCACCTCGGCCCAACTGACCTCGACCAGGCGCTCCCGATCGGCCTTTAGATCGCGAATGCTGGAGCAGCGTTCCGCGTGGACGGTCACCCCGCGATCCTTCGTGATAAATCCGATGATTTTTTCGCCTGGAATCGGGGCGCAGCACTTGGCGAAATGAATCATCACGTCGTCCTGTCCCTTGACCTGAATTCCCTCGCTCCGCGGCCGGCTTCGCACCCGCGTGACAAAGCGCCGCAGGCGGGATTTCTCGCGCCGCTCGCGATCGCGGACAACGTCCTCCGGCAGGAAATGATTCGCCACCTGCCGCGCGGACTGGCGGCCGAAACCGATCGCGGCGAGAAGATCCTCCTCGTCCTTTAAACCGAACGCATCGGCCGCCTCCTTGAGCGGCCCCGGCTTGAGGTGTGGCTCCGCATCCTGGTTGTAGCGGTGAAATTCGTGCTCGATCAGTTCTCTGCCCAGGCCGATCGAACGCTGCCGCTGCTCCTGCCGCACATAGGCGCGGATGCGCTGCTTGGCGCGGGGAGTGACCACGAACTTCAGCCAATCCTGCCCCGGCGTCCGGTTCGGGTTCGTCATGATTTCGACAATATCGCCATTCTCCAGCCGCGACTGCAGGGGGACGATTTTCCCGTTCACCTTGGCGCCGATGCAGTGGTGCCCCACCTCGGTGTGGACCAGATAGGCGAAATCCACGGGCGTTGCGCCGCGGGGAAAGCTCCGCACCTCCCCCTTGGGGGTGAAGACGAACACCTCGTCCTGAAACAGGTTGTGCTTGACGGTGTCGACGAAGGTGCGGGGCTCGGTTTCCTCCTGAAGGCTCTCCACCATCCGGCGGAGCCAGTCGAACTTGTTATTCACGGTTTCATCGAGCTTGTCACCTTCCTTGTAGCGCCAGTGGGCGGCAATGCCTTCTTCCGCCGCTTTGTTCATTTCCTGGGTGCGGATCTGAAACTCGATCCGCTGCCCCCGGAGTCCCACGACCGTGGTGTGGAGAGATTGATAGAGGTTGGCCTTCGGGATCGCGACATAATCCTTGAAGCGGCCCGGTATGGGCGTCCAGAGCGAGTGCAGGATGCCCAGGGTCGCGTAGCAATCCTTCAGCGCCTCCACGACGACGCGCAGTCCGCAGATGTCGAAAACCTGATGAAAATCGATGTTCTGCGTCTCCATTTTCCGGTAAATGCTCGAATGGAGCTTGAAGCGCGCCATGACAGAAGCCTTGATTTCGGATTTCTTCAGGGCGTGCTCCACCAGCGCCATCACCTCCTTCATGTAGCTCTCCCGGTCGGAGAGACCCTCGCGGAGCTTCTCGTCAATTTCCTCGTACTCCTTCGGGCGGAGATGCCGGAAAGCGGCCTCCTCCAGAGCGCCCTTGAGCCAGCCGATGCCCAGCCGGTTGGCGAGGGGCGCGTAAATATCGGCCGTCTCGCGGGCAATCCGTTCCCGCCGCTTCGGCGGAAGGTACTGGAGCGTGTTGGCGTTGTGGAGCCGGTCGGCCAGCTTGATGAGTATCACCCGCACATCGTTCGCCATCGCGACCAGCATTTTCCGGTAGCTCTCGGCCTGCCGCATCTGGGGGTTGCCGTAATCGAGCTTGTTCAGCTTGGTCACGCCGTCCACCATCGAGGCCACCTCCTCCCCGAACAGCTCGCGGAGCTCGCCGATCGTCGCCGAGGTGTCCTCAATCGTGTCGTGCAACAGGGAGGCGACGATCGTCTCCGGGTCGAGGCGCATTTCGGCCAGGATGCGGGCCACTTCCAGGGGATGGGAGATATAGGGCTCGCCCGTCAGGCGGGACTGTCCGCGGTGCACCTTGGCGGTGTAGACATAGGCGCTGGTCAGAAAATCAGAGGACTCCGGGGCGTACTCCTCCACCAGATCGACGATGTCCATGATCCGGGCCGGCGGTCGGGTGGAAAGATCGGAAATCATCGCACTCCTCAGGGCCGCCGTGCGCCTGGAAAATCAACGCACTGGGGACGCATCCCGGCGCCGCCCGCAGCCGAACTCCGGCGCCACCTAAAAAAACTACCTGCGGACAAAGGGGCCGTCAAGAAGCACCAAAACCGATTCGGCCGGAAAATACGGGAAGAAGCGGGGAGGCCGCACTCGGCCTAGTAGGAGCGAAGCGGAGAGATGACGAATTCCTGCTGAAGCGGGGTCATATATTCGGACTCATCCTCGTGCCGCGGCACGATAATGGCCCCTTTGTTGCAGATTTCCTCGCACAGGCGGCAGCCCACGCAAGTGGCCTGATCGACGACCGCCACCTGGCTGTGATCCCGCTCCACCGAGGCGTTCGCCATGATGATACAGTCGAAGGGGCAGATGTCGACGCACCACACGCAGCCGGTGCAGTTTTCCTCGATAACGTAGGCCTTGGGCATTTCCTTGTGCTTGATGTTCGCGATAACGCTGCCAGAGTCGTCCTGGATGGCGAAGGCGGGGCAGTACTTTCCGCAGACGCCGCAGTCGATGCACAGGGTCGGATCGATTTTGTAGATGGCTTTCGGATCGCCCGTGATGGCCTTGGTCGGGCAGACCGGCTCACAGACCGAGCAGCCGATACATGCGTCGAAAATGAAATGGGGCATCAAAAACCGCCTTCACAATGGGGCATTTGGCCAATCCCGCGCCGGGAAACCGGGCCCGCCGCCCGTCTCAGAGAAATATAGGGGAACCACCTCGATTGTCAAGAGAATCCGGGCTCTTTTGGGGATGAAAAAGTCCGAATAGTCGGGGAGCGCCAGTTGCCCTCGCCGATGCTTTTGTTCAAAATGGGTTTTGTACGGCACCGAAAAAGCGAAACGCTCAGGGAAGAGAACAAGGAGGTTTGGAAGCCCCATGGAACACTTTATTGCAATTCTGACGAAACCGGACAATGTTCCCATCGCCTTTATGCTGCCGCTCGTCCTTTTCTTCGTCTGGCTCGCCATCTCGCAGGGGCTTCGCCACGACAAACTCATCAAAAAAGGGAAGAAAGACGCCGTCTACGACGAGATGATCCGCTAGCCGCACCCTCCAGGCGGTTGGCGGCCGACCCACGCGCATCCGAAAAACAGCGCTCTCGCGATCATTCGCCTCTCCCGGACAATCGGAATCCGCCATGCTCGAACTCATCGTGTTTGCCCTGATCCTCGGCTTCCTCACCATCTTCCTCGTCAAGCGGACAACCTCGAACGTCGCCATGGAAGAAGACGCCGAGAAGACCCGCGACGACGCCGAGATCCAAAACCTGCGGAGGATGCCCCCCTCCGTTTTCGAGCAGTTGCTGCACGACATCCTCGAGAACATGAACCTGCGCATCGTCGAGTCCACCTGGGTCAACAGCGAGGAAATCGACATCCTGGCCCACAACCCGGCGCCCCTCGTCGGCGGCGACTACATCATTCACGGCATCCTGGTTCCCGAGGGAGAATTCGTCAGCTCCATCCGCGTCATCGGGCTCTCCGACACCGTCCGGGCCGAGCGCGCCCTCAAGGGCATTCTCATTACCACCGGCTACTTCACCGAGGAGACCGGCAAATACCCCGAGGGCGCCCCCATGGAGCTCATCAACGTCTCCCGCCTCCGTGAGCTGATGCGGGCGCACGACATCACCTGGCCCGCGTTCTAGGCACAAAAAATCAGGCACAAAAAAACCGCCTCCTTCCGGAAGCGGCTGCAAATCGAAATTCTTCTCCTGACGCCTTCCCTTCGGTGAAAGCTAAGCCACGAGAAAATACACCCCCGCCCCCAACACGATGGCCAAAGCCACCGCCTGGACGCCGCAGGCATCCCACCACAGATGTTTTTTCTCGCGATCTTGAACCATTCTCTGCAACTCCCCCGCCCTAGATGTTGAACCAGGGGGTGACCAGCACGTATTTCACGTTTAGCCCGATGCGCAGCGCCATCTTCGCGACAAGGCCCATCATGGTCATGAAGAGAAACGCCTTGACGGAGTAGCGAACCATCCCGACGTTTTTCAGGTGTTTCCGCCGCAAAAATCCCCAAACCGGAATCGTTCCATACCAAGCGATGATACACGCCACCCCGAAGGCCGCCTGCCCCCAGTAGGAGCGGAAGCCCACGAGATACGGCAGG
>JAQBZT010000061.1 GCA_027622355.1 bacterium
CCTCGCGTTGGGGGATCGCCTGGGGGGACACATGGTGAGCGGCCATATGGACGGAGTCGGCCGGCTGCGGGAGAAGCGCCCCGACGGCGATTCGGTTTGGGTGACGGTGGATGCCCCGCCGGAGGTGATGCGCTATATCGTAGAGAAGGGTTCGGTGGCGGTGGACGGCATCAGCCTGACGGTGGCCGCCTGCGATGCGGCTTCCTTCTCGATGGCGATCATTCCCCACACCGGGGAGCGGACGATGCTTCTCGAAAAGGCGCCCGGGGCGGCGGTGAACCTCGAGGCGGATTTGATCGGAAAATATGTGGAAAAACTTCTCGGCCCCCATGTGGACGCAAAAAAGGCCCGGGGGAATCTGACGCTGGAGAAACTTCGGGAGCACGGCTATGCCTAACGTTCATCCCCTCCACGGCCGATCGGAAGCGGAATCCCCGTTTTCTTCCATCGAAAACGCCATCGAGAATATCCGGCAGGGCCGGATCGTCATCCTGGTGGACGATGAAGACCGGGAGAACGAGGGCGATTTCGTCATGGCCGCCGAGAAGGTGACGCCCGAGACCATCAACTTCATGGTGAAGGAGGGGCGCGGGCTCGTGTGCCTTTCCCTCACGCCGGAGCGCGTCGAAAAGCTCGGCCTCCCGATGATGGTCGAGAGCCGGCAGAACGCCTCGCCCTACGGGACGCCCTTCACGGTTTCGATCGAGGCGCGCGAGGGCGTCACCACGGGCATCAGCGCCTACGACCGGGCCCACACGATACAGACCGCGATTCGGGAAGGCGCCCAGCCGGGCGATCTGGTCATGCCGGGACATATCTTCCCCCTGCGTGCGCGGCCGGGCGGCGTTCTCCGCCGCGCGGGTCATACCGAGGGCGCGGTCGATATGGCCCGCCTGGCGGGAGCCGGCGGGCGTCATCTGCGAGATTCTCAAGGACGATGGGACGATGGCGCGGCTGCCCGATTTGGTGGTGTTTGCGCGAAAGCACAACCTCGCGATCATCACCATCAAGGATCTGATCGCCTACCGCATGCGCCATGACCGCTTCATCGAGCGGGTGGAGGAGGCCGATTTGCCGACGGACTACGGCGTTTTCCGGGCCATGGCCTACCGCAACCGGAACACCGGGCGGCTTCATCTCGCCCTCGTGATGGGCGAGATCGATGGCGATGTGTTGACGCTCGTTCGGGTCCAGCCCGCCAGGAGCATCAGCGACATCGTGAATCTGCTGCGGGTGGACGCCACGGACAGGATTCACTATGCGCTCGCCCGTATCCAGAAAGAGGGCCGCGGCGTGCTGGTCTACCTGCAGGCGGATATGATGGAGGAGAAAAGCTTCAACCTTGCGCCCGAGGCGGAGCGCCAGCGCGGATCCTCCGGCCCTGGACGGACTTCCTCCGCGGGGCTGCGCGAGTACGGCATCGGGGCGCAGATCCTGGCCGACCTCGGGCTGCGCCGCATCCGCATCATGACGAACGAAGAGCGCCGCATCGTCGCGCTGGAAGGATATGGGCTCGAACTCGAAGAGCGCGTGCCCGTCGATCTGGAACCGGAACTGCCTGCGCTCCGTTTGCTCGGGACGAGCCGGGACACTTCGTACCTGCAAAGGCATTGAACGCGGGAGAGCGGAAGATGACAGAAGCGCTGGAGGGAACGCTGGACGGGAAGGGGCTCCGGATCGGAGTCGTTTCCGCCCGCTTCAACGATTTCATCGTGGATCACCTCGAGCGGGGGGCGATGGAGGGGCTCAGACAGTGCGACGTGCGCCCGGCGGATGTGCATCTGGTCCGCGTGCCGGGCTCCTTTGAGCTGCCGCTGGCGGCGATGCGGCTGGCCGAGTCGGGAAGCTATGACGCCATCATCTGTCTTGGCTGCGTGATCCGGGGGGCGACGAGTCACTACGATCTGGTATGCGCCGAGGCGGCCAAGGGAGTGGCGGGAGTCTCGCAGAAAACCGGTGTGCCCGCCATTTTCTCGGTCGTGACGACCGATACCATCGAGCAGGCGATAGAGCGCTCGGGCGCGAAGATGGGCAACAAGGGCTACGACGGCGCACTGACCGCCGTCGAGATGGCGAATCTTCTGAAGCAAATCGGCAAGGGCGTCTCCCGCTCCGCCCGGAAGAAAAGCTGAGTTATGGCGAGTCGGCACAAGGCCCGCGAGGTGGCGATGCAGCTCCTCTATTATCTCGACAGCGTCGAGGGGGAGCCCGTCGCCGAGGTTGCGCGCTTTTGGGGGCTTCACCCCGAGGCCGTCGGTGTTGCTCCCTATGTGGAGAAGCTGGTCCACAAGGTGCTCGGCGCCGCGCCCGAGATTGAGCGCGCCATTTCGGATGCGAGCGAAAAGTGGTCGTTTCATCGGATGGACGCGGTCTCCCGGTGCATTTTGCGCATCGGTGCCTGCGAATTGATGTATTATGCCGATGTCCCGCCCAAGGTGGTGATCGATGAGGCGGTGGAGTTGGCAAAAGAATACGGTCCGGCCACATCGGACAAATTCGTAAACGCCATTCTAGACCGGCTCCTTCGCGAGAGGGCACCCGCCTGAAGTGATTCGCCTCCGGATCGAAATGGCCCTGATTGAGAATGTCCCCTCATTTGCCGCCATCGCGTATTTTGGGGAAGAGGAAATTCCCTTGCGACAGGTGGCCGGCCGGCTCGATCGTCTTTTGAACGGAGAGGCGAGCCGCTTCATCCGCCAGGGGAAGTTCAGCGGGAAGTGGCGCTCGCAGGCCATGATCGCCTCGCGGGGCCGCATCGCGCCGCGCTATGTCCTCTTCGCCGGACTCGGAAAGCTGCGGACCATCACGACCAAAACGCACATCACCCGGCTGCGGGATGTTGTTTTGTCCTCCTTGAAGACATCCACCCGGAACTTTTCGATGACCTTCTCGGAGCCGGACGGCCTGACCGCGCAGTACGAGGACACTTCGGCAGAAGTCCTCGGAGTTCTCCTGCCCGCGTTGGCGGAGCAGCCCCATGACGTTGACCTCGTGATTTGCGAATCCAACCCCAAGCGTTATGATCATCTTGTGGAAACGGCGGAGGAAGTGATTTTTCGATCGAAGCTCAAGAGCGGTGTTTCTCTGGAGGTGGTGCTTTGAGACCGGCGTGCAGGCGCCAGCGGGCGGGAAAAAGGTGTGAACGGGCCGGGGGTCTCCTGCAGGTCGCCCTGGCGGCCTTCCTTTTGGCCGCCGCCGGCTGTGGATATGCGCTCGAGGGGACACGGAAGGAAGGCCCCCTGAAGAACGTCAACACCATCGCGATCGCGAATTTCGTGAACGAAACGCAGGAGCCCGGCCTGGAGCGCACCCTGACGGACGCGACGCGGGCGAAGTTCATCGTGGATGGACGCATCCGGGTCGTGGACGGCGGGGCCGCGGCGGTGATCCTGGAAGCGAAGATTCGCCAGTACGAACTGATCCCCATCGGGTTCACGAGGACGGACGAGGTGCGCCGCTACCGGGTAGCTATCAAGACGCTGGTGACGATTCGGGATACGGCCCGCGGCGAGATTTTGTTCAGCCAAAACGTCGAGTCCGACTCGGAGTTCGACCTGGGGGCGACGGTTTCGGGAACCGACGCGATCCGGACCGAGACCAATTCCCGGGTCGCGGTCTTGTTCGCGGACGAGTTGATCAGCCTGGTGCTTGAGGGCTTCTAGGGATGGTCCGGACGCCGAGAAAACCCCCCGCAAATTCCTTCTCCTACGCCCTGGCCGCGCTGCAGAAGGGCGCCCTGCATCCGCTCTATTTTTTACACGGACCGGAGACGATCCTGCGGGACGAGTTTCTCCGGGCCATCCGGCGGACAATCTTCGGGGAGGAGGTAAACGATTTCAGCTACGATCGGATCGACTGGTCGGGGGGGAAGGGGGCCGACGTGGCGGCGGCGGCCCGGACGCTGCCCTTCATGTCGGGCAAGCGGCTGGTCGAGGTCCGCGGCCTGGAGACGGTGGGCGAGGCGGACGACAATGCGCTGCTCCCGCTTATCGAGGATCCGTCCTCCGATGCGGTTGTGGTCTTCATGGCCGAGAAGCCCGATCTGCGGACCCGCTTTTTCCGCCGCCTGAAGGATGCGGCCCAGAGCGTCCCCCTGGAGACGCCAGGAGATCGCGAGCTTCCCGCCTGGCTCAAGATTCAGGCGGAGAGTCTGGGTTTCCGGCTCACGGGCGAGGCGGCGCTCATGCTCGTGCAGGTGGTGGAACCCTCCCTGGGGCGCTTTCATTCGGGATTCGTCGGCGCGGGGGGCACGGCGGGCGAGGAGGAGGTCCGTGAGGTCGTGGGCCGCTCCCGCGTGGAGGCCATCTACAAGCTGGGGAGCGTCCTGGCGGCGGGGGACACCGCGGGGGCAGTGCGGCTTGTGCGGCACCTGATGGAAAACGAAGTCTCTCCGATCCAGCTTCTGGGCCTTTTGCGGAACCAGATCAGGCAATGGACGATTGCGAAGGCGGCCGCACAGCGGAGGATGAATGCGGGAGAGTTGGCCTCGCTTCTTCACATCCCGCTTTTTGCGGCCGAGCGCCTGCAGCGGGAGGTGAGCAGTGTGAGCGCACGGTTTTTCCGCTCCCTTCCCGAGAAACTGCTTGCGGCGGATCGGCGAATGAAGCGCACGTCGGGAGAGCGCGCGGCCGAGCGTGCACTGGAGATGTTCTTCCTGGAGGTGGCGCAGACGGAAGGCGCGTTTGAAACCGGGAGGGGGACACCCCCCTCGTGGGGTCTGCGCGTCTAGCGGGAAGCCGTGCGGCTCAGTTCGAGGCGGCGGCCTTGTGAACGCGGCGCGCAAGGCGGCCGGCGCGGCGCGAGGCCGTGTTGCGGTGAATGATGCCCTTGGTGACGGCCTTGTTCAGCGTGGCCTGGGCTTGCTTGAGCGCTTCCCCGGATCCCTCGTTCTTTTCCGCAGCGAGCAAGCAGTTCTTAACGGCAGCACGCAATCTCGTGCGCAGGGCGCGGTTGCGGTTGCGGCGGAGAAGGCTCTGGCGGTGCCGTTTCTTGGCCGATTTGATGTTTGCCACGTTCTTTTCTGCCTCCAGTTACATTGATAAAATCAACAGGCCGTTGCAAAGCGGGCATTTAATAGCATAGCTTGTGAGGCTGTCAACCGTTTCCTCCCGCCCTTTGGGATTTTGTGGGAGAAAAGCCCGAAATTCACCCCTCAGACAAGACGGCCCCAGGAGCGCCTGGCGAAGGAGGCGGTATCGCGCGCTCCGCCTGGGGCGTTTCGGTCGCGACGCTGGGAAGCCGCATCTTCGGCTTTGTCCGGGACATCCTGGTGGCCCATTTTCTGGGCGCAGGCCTAGTGACGGACGCCTTTTTCGTCGGTTTCGGCATTCCGAGTCTTTTCCGGCGCCTTTTTGCCGAGGGCGCCCTCACGTCCTCCTTTATCCCGGTCTACACCCAGATGCGCAGCGCGCAGGGCGAGGAGGCGAGCCGAAGGTTCGCCGGCGCCATGGGGATGGGGTTGGGGGCGGTCCTGGTCGTGGTGTGTGGGCTGGGCATCGTCTTTTCGGATTATTTCGTCATGGCCCTGGCGCCGGGGTTCATCCGGGCGCCCGAGAAGTTCGCGCTGGCCTCGCAGTTTACGCGCATCATGTTCCCCTTTTTGTTTTTCATCGGGATGAGCGCGGTGGCGAGCGGCATCCTGAATTGTGCGCGCTGGTTCTTCATCCCGGCGCTCTCCCCGGCCGTCCACAACGTTGCGATGATCGCGGCGCTGGCGGGGGCGGCCTATTTCGTCGGCGAAAGCGCGGGCGCCCTGTGGCTGGCCTGGGGTGTGGTGGCGGGCGGAGTGCTGCAACTACTCGTCCAGCTTTCGCTTCTGCGGCAGCTCGGTCTGATCCCGCTGCCCGCCGCCCCCTGGCGCGCACCGGGGGTGAGGAGGGCCCTGGTCCTGATGGGGCCGGCGGCTTTCGGGGTTGCGGTGCTCCAGATCAACATTCTCATCGACAGGTGGCTGGCATCCTTTCTGGCTGAGGGGGCGATCTCCTATCTCTATTACGCCAACCGGCTGGTGCAGTTTCCCCACGCCCTCTTGAGCCTGGCAGTGACGACGGCGGCATTTCCGGTCCTGGCGGCCTACGCCTCGGCCCAATCGCAGGGCCGGGTTCGCGCCACTCTCGCCGAGTCGGGGAAGCTGACGCTGTTTCTCACCCTGCCGGCCACCTTCGGCCTGATCGCGCTTGCGCCCTCGATCATGGAGGTGCTCTTCGAGCGGGGCGCCTTCGGGGCGGCGGACACGGCGGCGAGCGCCCTGGGGCTACGCATGTATGCCCTGGGTCTGATCTTTTTCGGAGGCGTCCGTCTGTTCGCGGCTGTTTTTCACGCCCACCAGAACATGCGCTATCCCGTCAGGTGCGCCAACATCGGGATGGCGGCCAATGTGGTCCTCAGCCTGGCTCTGATGTTTCCTCTCGGGTTTGCGGGCCTTGCGCTGGCCACCTCAATCTCCAGCGGGCTGAACGTGGCCTTCCTCGCACGGGGGCTCAAGCGGGAGGGAGAGATGTGGCCGGGCAGGGAGCTGGGCGACATCGCCTCCCGGCTCGCCCCGATCTCCATTCTGATGGGCGTTTTTGTTTTCGTACTGAACGCCTATTTCTGGCCGGCGGGCGCGGGGATTTTCATCCGGGCGCTTTTCCTGTGTGCGGAGATTGCCGCGGGCGGTCTTCTCTATCTGGGGCTTTGCCGGAAGTTCGCGCCGGGGGCCTACATCCCCGTGGGCAATATCCTCCGCCGGCGGAAGGCCTCGGGGCCGGAGAGCCCGTGATGCCGCGCCCCCGGAAGAAAAAGGACATGGAGAAAGAAATGCCTTCGCTCTCGCCGGATTTGGAGGCGAATCTTCTCTCGTTTGAGGATCATCTGCGCATCGAGCGGCGGCTCTCCGAGAGGACCATCGAGAGCTACGGCCACGATCTGCGGGGTTTTCTCGTCTTTCTCCAGGAAGCGGGAATGGCGGACCCGAAAAATTGGAGCCGGGCCGAGGTGGTGGGACGCCTTGGGCGGCTTCAGGAGCAGGGGAGGAGCGGCACCACCGTCCGCCGCCATCTGGCTTCGATTCGCGCCTTTGTCCGCTTTCTGCTCCGCGAGGGGGTGCTCCGAGAGGACGTGACAGCCGACATGTCGCACCCCTCGGCCTGGCGGCGGCTCCCGAAGGTGCTGACGGACGAGGAGGTGGAGAAGATACTCGCGGCACCCGACGACCAGAAGGCCGAATCCGTGCGCGATGGCGCCATGCTGGAGATCCTCTACGCGACGGGCATCCGGGTGAGCGAACTGGTCGAGATGAAGGTGACCGAGATTGATCGGAGGGCGGGCTTTTGCATCGTCAGGGGAAAGGGGGGGAAAACCCGGCTGGTCCCCGTGGGGGATGTGGCCATCGAGCGCCTCGGGCGCTATCTGGAAGAGGGGCGGCAGACCCTACTGCGGCAGAGGCGCTCGGACTACCTGTTCGTCACCCGGCGGGGGGGGGCCATGACCCGCCAGGCCTTCTGGTCGCGCTTGAACGTCTGGGCCCGGGCGGCGGGCATCGAGCGCCGCGTCTCGCCCCATATGCTGCGCCACAGCTTCGCCACCCATCTTCTCAGGGGGGGGGCCGATCTCCGGGCGGTGCAGTCGATGCTGGGCCATGCGGATATCTCTACGACGGAGATTTATACCCACGTGGAGCGCGAAAAACTGCGGGAAACAGTTGATTTTCATCACCCCCGCGGAAGACGAAAATAAAACGAATATCCGGGCTCGCTTCCGGTTGACGCCCCCTGGGGAGGGGCGTACGATCCGGGCGATCAGATTCGCCCATCGGCCATCTGATAGGGGGAGAGCACCGAATTTTGGTAACAAAACTTTCAGCCTTGCCACTGGCGGGGCCCGATCGTCTTGCCCATCTGCTCGGAAGCCGGGATGAAACCCTTCGGGCGGTGGAAAGGGCGTTTGCTGTAAAAATTCGTGTCACAGCGGATGGAATCCAGGCGGAGGGCGAGGAAGCCTCGGCAGATACCGCTCTTCGCTTTTTCGATGAACTGGGCGAGTGCCTCGATGCGGGGCACGCGCTCGAACCAGTTGAAATCTCCGCCCTGGTCCGGGCGATGGCGACCAGCCCCGGACTCTCCCTGCGCCAGCTTATCTCCGCCCGAGTGCCGGTATATACGAAGCGGCGCTATATCGTTCCCCGGAGCCCTGTCCAGGAGGAGTATCTGCGGGCAATCCGGGATTTCGACGCGGTCTTCGGCATCGGACCGGCCGGAACGGGGAAGACCTATCTGGCGATGGCGATGGCGGTTTCCGGGCTTTTGCAGAAGCAGTTTTCCCGGATCGTGCTGACCCGGCCCGTTGTCGAGGCGGGGGAGAAACTGGGTTTTCTGCCGGGTGATATACAGGAGAAGGTGAACCCTTATTTAAGACCGCTCTTCGATGCACTGAACGACATGGTAGATTTCGAGCGGGCCGAACGGCTGCTCCAGCGCGGAGAGATCGAAGTGGCGCCTTTGGCCTACATGCGGGGCCGCTCGCTGAACGACTCTTTCGTGATTCTGGACGAGGCCCAGAATACCACGCCCGAGCAGATGAAGATGTTTCTCACGCGCTTGGGCGTCGGGAGCAAGGCGGTGATCACGGGCGATATCACGCAGAGCGATCTGCCGGACAGGACGTCTTCGGGGCTGATCCACGTCCGTCAAGTCCTGGCCAATCTGGAGGATGTGCGCTTCGTTGAGTTTACCGACCAGGATGTCGTCCGGACCCCGCTGGTCCGCAAAATCGTCCAAGCCTATGAGGCCCATCGGCTGTAATCTTTCCACGCCCTTTCCCTCTTTCATGCCATCAGGAAAAACACCGGGGACAATCCGTTGAGCCAAAGGGTCAGTTCTGCAAGGGCGGCTTCGAGAGGGAAGAACGGGTCCAGCCGTTTTTCTCTTCGGA
This sequence comes from bacterium, assembly GCA_027622355.1. NCBI lineage: Bacteria > bacterium. The sequence continues at coordinate 8,911 of JAQBZT010000061.1, forward strand.
AAAGTTTTCGGCCACAGAATCTGCCGCGCCTTTTTTCAAATCCGGTGGCGTTCTGGCTTCTCGGCGTTGCGCTGACCCTGCTGCTATCGATCCTGATCACAGCGCCCGTTTTTGCGCCCTCGGTTTCCTACCAGGTGGGTGACGTCGCTCAGCGGGACGTGAAGGCGCCGCACGACATCCGGCTGGAGGATCTGCCAGCCACCGAGTCGCTTCGTCAAAAGGCCCGCGATCAGGTTCTGCCGCATTACGATGTGGACTCGAAGTACAAGGATGCGTTTCTGACGCGCATACGGGGCGCATTCATCTTCATCCGCAGTGAAATTGCCAAGCAGAAAAATCTGATCGAAAAGGGACGGGAAAAACAGCCCGGGACGAAGAGTCCCCTGGGTGAGGCAGCCCTTCTTTCGGCTGTTTATGCGAGTGTCCCCTTCCAGGAGGCGGAAAGAGCCTTTGGGGAAAGGCTGGGAGGTGAGCTCAGCCCCGAGTTGCGGCGCTGGTTCAGGAGCAACCAGTTTTCCGATTCCATCATGGAGGAAATCCTCGAGGTCGTCCGGGCGCTCCTCTCCCAGCAAGTGGTGAGCGATCGGGCACTCTATCGGGCCCATCTCGCCAAAGGCATCATCGTGCGCGACATCCAGACCGGGGAGCGAGTGTCTCTCCGCTTGTCGTCCCGGCCCCTGGAACTGCGCGAGGTGGAGTCCTTCATGTTGTCCGAGGCGGTGCGCACCAAGGGCTCGCTTCCGCGCCCTTTGCGCCGTCCCCTGTTTTCGCGCATCACCCGCCACATCAAGCCCACCTTGACGTTCAACAATAAGGCCACCGTGGAAGCCCAGCGGGAGGCGGCCGAAGCGCTCCGGGTGGTTTCGGTGCTCATCAAGAAGGGGGAGATGATCGTCCGCGAGGGAGAGCGCATCACCGAGGGCCATATTGCGCGGCTGTCCCAATTGCAGTCCTTCTCCCGGCAGACCCGGATTGTGGACAACCTGGCCGGTTCCGCGCTGATCATCGCGCTGTTGATGTTCCTGTCCTGGATCTGCGCGTGGCACTATCAATTGAGTTTTCTGCAGAGCAGAAAGAATCTTTTCCTTTTCATAATCCTCGTTGCGGCCCAGGCGTTGCTGATCAAGGCCGGGCTGATCGCTTCCGAGCTTTTCAGCGAGACCTACAGCTTCATTCCGTTGGATTCGTTCTACTACGCCATTCCGTTCGCCTCGGCGACGATGCTCGTCGCACTTCTTCAGGGGAGATCGCCGGCCGTCCTGATGGGAGTGATCTCCGGAGGGCTGACGGCGCTGATTGTGGGTGGTGACGTGCAGTACACGATCGTCGCGCTGGCGGGGAGCATTCTCGCGGCCATCCGGTGGAAGAACTACAGGCATCGCTCCTCCATCCTGGTGGCGGGCCTGATGGTGGGGCTGCTGAGTGGCGCACTGGCGCTGGGCTTCAACATCCAGGAGGGACTTCGGACCGCCATCGCGCGGTGGATGGACGTTCCCATTGCTTTGCTGGGCGGGATTTTCAACGTCATCATCGTCTCGGCGGCGATGCCGTTTTTGGAGTCGATTTTCAAGCTGACGACAGACATGCGGCTCCTGGAGCTCTCGGATCTGAACCATCCGCTGCTGCGCAAGCTGGTGGTCCGCGCGCCCGGCACTTATCACCACAGCATCATGGTTGGCAACCTCGCCGAGGAAGCGGCGGAGGCCATCGGCGCCAACCCGCTGCTCACGCGGGTGGGCGCCTACTTCCACGACATCGGGAAAATGCTAAAGCCGGAATATTTCATCGAGAACCAGGGGGACGAGAACCGCCACGACCGCCTGAGCCCGAGCATGAGCGCGCTCGTGCTGATCAGCCATGTGAAGGACGGCTTGGAGATGGGCCGGGCGGAGAAACTGCCGCCCGAGATCCTGGATTTCATCCAGCAGCACCACGGCGCATCCCTCATCCGGTTCTTCTACGAAAAAGCCGTGAGCGAGGCCGGCGAGGGCGTGGAAACGTCCGAGGCCTCGTTCCGCTACCCCGGCCCGCGGCCCCAGACGCGGGAGGCGGGCATCATGATGCTGGCCGACATGGCCGAGGCGACTTCGCGGGCGGTGGGAGACAACTCGCCCGCCCGCCTGGCAGGAATCGTCGAGCGCGTCGTCCAGACGGCCTTCTCCGACGGCCAGCTGGATCAGTGCGATCTGACGCTACGGGATTTGGGCCGGATCCGCGAGGCGTTTCTCCGCGTTTTGGCCGGCATCTACCATCACCGGATCTCCTACCCGGAACCGGTAGGCGCGGAGCGCAAGGGGACCCATGACGGCAACCATCTCAAACAGGCAAAGACGGGTGAAACTCGATCTTCCGGGCCTCCGGGAGAGGGCAGAGGCAGTACTCGA
>JAQBZT010000062.1 GCA_027622355.1 bacterium
TGTTCGAGAAAATCGACCCGGCACGGCCTGCCAGCCTCTCGCCCGCCATTGCGGACGCGCTGCTCCGGGAGCGGCTCCGCTACGAGGGGCTCGCCGTCACGGACGATCTGGAGATGGGGGCGATCGCCGATGCGGCCGAGGGGGCCGTCTTGGCCGTCGCGGCGGGAGCCGATATCGCGCTCATCTGCCATTGCGAGGAGATTCAGGAGGATGCGCTCGGGCGGCTGGCGGCGGCCATCCGCTCGGGGGCCATTTCGGAGGCTGCCGAGCGGGCCTCCCGCGAGCGGATTTCCGCCGCAAAGACGCGGTATATCCCCTCATTCCCGGAGGCCGCTGAGGCCCTGCGGCCGGGGAATGCCGCGCACCGGGCGCTGGAGCGGGAGATCAGGCAAAGGCTGGAAAACATAAGTACATAATAATCAATTGGCTGATTTTTGGTTTTCTGATTTTGGCGAGATGGAGCAAATTCTCTTTCACAATTCCCATAAAATTTGCCATAATCCGCGCGTACGGGAGTATATAAATTATTTATTTCATGCCATATGCAATTTCTCTGTTTCATGTAATCTGATTGCATCACTCCCGAGACAAATGCGCACTCCCTCACACGGGTGCGCTCCGGCTTCGGGTTATCATAGCCTTCAGGGTTTTTTTGGCACCACTTTCGAAACAGGAAACGCAAGATGGCAAAAATTCTGATCGCGGACGACGACGGTACCTTGCGCCAGCTTCTCGAGAACGCACTGACGACGGAAGGCCACGATGTCGTTCTCGCGGAAGACGGCAAGAAAGCGCTCGAATCACTGCGCAACGACCAACTCGATCTGGCCATCCTCGATCAGACGATGCCGATGCTGAAGGGCAGCGAGGTGCTGGTCCAGCTGAAGCTGGAGAACGGAATCATCCCCCCCACCATCATCATTAACGCCAAAGGCTCCGCCGAGCTCATTCATAATTGCATCGAGGCCGGCGCCCGTGACTTCGTCCTCAAACCGTTTCACCTGCCGATCTTCCTTGATCGGGTCTACAAGCTCCTGCGCGTGACAAAACGCTGAGCCCGGAAACGGCCTGAATTCTCTGGAAATTTGGCGATTTGGCGTCAGACGTTGCACTCAGACATTGAAGCGCACGTGCAGAATGTCCCCGTCCTGAACGAGATAGTCTTTCCCTTCCAGGCGCAGGCTTCCCCTCTCACGGGCCGCGGCCATTGAGCCGGCCTCCATGAAGTCCGCATAGGAGATGACTTCCGCACGGATGAAGCCCCGCTCGAGATCCGAGTGGATGGTGCCGGCGGCCCGCACGGCGGATGTGCCCTCGCGTATCGGCCAGGCGCGCACCTCGTCCTCCCCCACCGTCATAAAACACTGGAGCCCCAGCAGGGAGAAGGAAGCGCGAATGACCCGCTCGGCGGCAGCCTGCGCGATGCCGTAGTCTTCGAGGAAGGAGGCGAGCTCATCGTCTGGAAGCTGGGCGAGTTCCTCCTCGAGCTTGCCGCAGAGAACGATGGGCGCCGCCTCGCCCGAAGCCGGCGACATTCCAAAGGCCTCGGGGTCCGCGCCTACATGGTCCTCTCCCGCGTTGATGACGACGAGAAGCGGCTTGGACGAGAGAAAACCGAAACCCCGGAGCCGCGCTTGGCTCTCGCCAGAAAATTCCACAGCGGATACCGGCTTCCCCTCCTCGAGCGCCCGGCGGATGGACCGGAGCAGTTCCAGCTCCGCGGCCTCGTCCGGGTCCTTCCGCTTTCGGACCTGCTCCTCGAGCCGGTCGGCCCGCCGCTCCACCACCGAAAGATCGCGGATGATGAGTTCGAGCCGTGCGTCCTCGAGGTCGCGCGCCGGATCCACAGTTTGGCGCGGATGGGGGACCCCCGGATCCTCGAACCCCCGGACGGCCAGCAAAAGGGCGTCGGCGCCCTCGAGGGCCGGCGGAATCGCTTCTCCGGCGGAGCGGCTGCTCTCGCTCCCCTCGAGGGCGGGCACATCGGCGAAATTCACAGTCGCGTAGGTCGTTTTTTTGGGACGGAATATCTCGGAGAGCGCGTCTACCCGGGGATCGGCGACGCGCGCCACTCCGAGGTGTACCTGTCCATAGCCGCCCGCCTTCGCGCTTCCCCCGGTGAGGGCGTTGAACAGAGTGGTTTTCCCGCTCGCGGGAAGGCCGATAATTCCGATCTTCAAAACAGCCGATCCTCCGGAAGTGCCACTCGCCCTTAGGCGGAATGCCGAATCGTCACTTTTTCCAAGACCACCGGCTCGAGCGGGCGGTCCATGGGGCCGGTCTCGACCTCGGAAATGGCCATGACGATATCGAGACCCTCGACCACCTTTCCGAAAACCGAATGCCGATCGTCAAGGTGCGGCGTGGGAGCCACTGTGATGAAGAACTGGCTGCCGTTGGTGTTCGGCCCGGCGTTGGCCATCGAGAGGACGCCGGGACCGTCGTGGCGGAGATCGGGGTCGAATTCATCCTCGAAGGAATATCCGGGGCCGCCCATCCCGTTTCCGAGAATGCAGCCTCCCTGGATCATGAAGTCGGGGATCACGCGGTGGAAAATCAGGCCGTCATAATAGGGCTGCGTCGTCGGCTTGCGCGTTTTCGGGTTGGTAAATTCTTTTGTCCCCTGCACGAGACTGACAAAATTTTCGACCGTCTGGGGCACCTTGTCCGGAAAAAGTTCCACCACGAAATCGCCCATATTCGTCTTGAACTCGGCAAAAAGACCAGCGGCAGCACTCATCGCATTTCCTCATCGAGAAGTGGGAGGCGGCCCGGCGCTCAGGGCGCACCGCCATAAAAAAAGGCACCGTCTGGAGCCAGCGCCCAGGAAACGAAGGAGTGTAGGGAAAGACGCACCGAGGGGTCAAGGGAGAGCCCGGGCCGCGGGCCGGTCAAACGCTGGCGCGGACGACCGCCGATCGTTCCATCGCGCCGACATCCATCGCCTGCTGGCGCTGGACGCCGGATTCCATATCGTAGGCACGGGCCTCATCCACGAAGCGCGCGAAGAGATGCTCTGCCCTGTGGCATTCTCCAAAGCCGTAGGCCGCCATGGATTCGGGGTGCCATTGCACGCCCAGAACAAACCGGTGGGAGGGGGATTCGATCGCTTCGATCACGCCGTCGGCGCTTATTGCCACAACGGCCATACCGGGCCCAGGCTCCTTCACCGACTGGTGATGGGCGCTGTTCACATAGTGGTCGCCGGCGCCGATGGTCCCCTCCAGGCAGGAAGGAAAAATTTTCACGGGGTGAAACGTGTATGTGGCTTTCTTCGCGTTCTTGGGACGGTGCGGCAGGGGCGACTTTACCTGATCGTCAATATCCTGGAGCAGGGTTCCGTCCGCGGCCACGTTCATAACCTGCATGCCCCCGCAAATCCCCAGCACCGGAATGTCCCGTGACATGGCGGAGCGGCAAATGGAAAGCTCGAACACCTCACGCTTCACATTGGAAGGTCCGCAGGAGGGGCGCCGTTTTTCTCCATACGTCGCCGGATCCAGATCATGCCCGCCGCCCGAGATGATGAGCGCATCGAGACCGTCGAGCAACGACAGGGTCCCGGCCTCATCGTTCAAAGCAGGAAGGAGCATCGGCACCCCGCCAGCCTGCACCACCGCATCCACATATGCGTCCATCAGGACATGGCGATCGCGCAGGGTCGGCTCTTCCGGAAATTTCCGCTGGCTGAGGTCGCAAGTGATTCCGATACGCGGACGAGGCATGAGGTTACCTCAAGAAAAAGATGGGCGTTCCATCATTCTAAAAGAATGGAACAAAAAAGCCAGCCGCCATAATGAAAAAAGTGAAGCACGTCACAATCCCTCCAATTCGATCCGAAGGAACGGGAGAGGGGGAAGCGAAGCATCTCTGGCACGAAGAGGGCGCCGACTGGACCCGATGCCAGACAGGGTCTTATATTCAGCCCAGGGAGGAAACACATTGAAGTGGATGGTCTTAACGCGTCTCGTCCTGCCGCTTGTGCTGGTGGGAGCCTTGGTGTCCCTGCCTTTCATCTGGATACCCGAAGTGTCTCACCCGGCAAAAGAGCAGACCGGAATCGCATCCACCAGCGGATCTTCCCGCCCGGAAAAAAACAAAAAAAACCGCACTACCCCCTTCCAGCGCATGATGACGCTGGGTTTCGCCCTGATCCTGGTTTCAGTTTCCATCGGGGGGATCATGCTCTACCGCATCACACGGTCGCAAACTGCGAGCTGGCGGCGGCGCTTTGCGCCCCCCAAAAAGAAAGCCGAAAACGTGAATCGCCGCGCTGGGGATGCATGAGGCGAGAAGCTAGCGCTTTTGCCGCCGAGGGTTGTTCGAGGATTTTTTTCGGGATGTGTTTTTCGCTTTCGCCTTGACCCGGGAAGCGGTCTTCTTGCGAGGGGCTTTTTTCTTGACCGACGGGCCGGACGCGCGCGGCGCCTTTGGCTTTGCACGCGAAGCCGATTTTTTCTTGGCCGCCGCCGTTTTCTTCGCCAGCAGCACCTTCTTCTTCGCCGCCATCATTTTCTTCTTTTTCGCCTGCGCCGCTTTATTTTTCTTTCCATCAAGAGCCTTCTTCTTGGCCGCCGCCGCTTTCTTCGCCGCCATCATCTTTTTCTTTTTCGCCAGTGCCGCCCCCTTCTCCTTGGCCGCCGCCGCACGTTTCTTCTCCACAACGGCCTTTTTCTCCGCCGCCACCCGCACACGCTCTTCCTTTTTCTTCTCCGTGGCGAGTTTCCTCGCTTCCATGCTGCTCAAGGCTGACTCACTGCCTTTTCCCGAATCCAAAAACTTGGCCGTCAGCGAAGTGGACTGCGGCTTCGGCTTGCGTCTTCCTGTCATCAGGTGGAAGGCGTAGCCGACCACGGTCTTTCCATCCTCGCTTTTCTCCATCTCCTGCAGCACCATTTCGACGGGGGTGCCGGGCACAAGCATGTCCTCGAATCCCTCCCAGCCCAGGATCACGGAGTTAACCTTGATCCCTTCCTCGAGAAGGATGACGGCGGAAACCCGCGCATCCTCCCCCACGGCCGATCGCGTCACCGTGGCCGAGAGAATCTGCCCTCTCCCGCTGAGATAGGTTTCGCTTGTGCTTCGAGGACAAAACGGGTTGTCGCAGGTGGCCTTCGCCCCGGTTTTGGGGAAAAAATACTCCTCGCACTCCCGGCAAACCGAACCAATGAGGCGGGGCTTCTCGCGCGCACTCCTGGGGATCGTGAATACGTCCCGCATGAAGGGGATCACGTTATCCTTGCTGTTCGGGATGTAGATCTTCGATTTATTGGCCATTTCGGTCATGAAAAATACCGGTGAGCGGGGAACGCGAGAGGGAGGGGGCGGCTCGCCAAAAAAAACGCCCTTTCGACGGGGGAAACCTTCCCGGAACTCGAAAGAGGGCTCGGCCCCTCCTACTTGCAACGCCGCGACGGTATCAGGGGGAGGAAACCATGTCAAGATATATAAAATTGTCTGAAAATAAAAGAGTTATAGGCAACTGGGCAAAAACTTAGCCCTCCGGGTCAGCCTCCTGTCCTACCTGGTGGCGAAGCTGCTCAAGCCTCCGGCGGTTCGCCTCGCAGCGCAGGGAGACGTTTTGAAGCTTCGCGGACATCTGCTTTGTCGCATGAACGGTGGAGTCCCGCTCCTCTCGCAAAAGCCGGTTCACCTCCTGCAACAGTCCCAAAAGCTCTTTCATGGCCTGGTCTCCTGGATGAGGTCAATCAATCTCTCGCGCAGGATTTCCACCAGCAAATCCAGCTGGTTCTTCTCTCTCGGCTCGATGGATATGCGCAATTCCTGTCCGTCGGGGCTGGGAATCAGAAAATATCCATATCGGGCGGGCAAAAACGAAGAAGCGTACTGGCGAAACTCTTGCGCCGAAAACCGGGGAATCGCCTGCTCCAGCAGGTGGATGGGAAACGTCACCTCCACGCGATCATCCAGAAGAGCCAGGTAGACGACCGGAATCTCTCCCTTTTCATCCAGATCGCACATCCAGACGACACTGGTCGGATCATACACCGTTTCCCGGACGAGCGGAAGGAATTGGTGCATCGCGCGGCGGAGCCCCACATAAAGGTTTGTGGCGGGCTTGCGCTTTTCTAGATGGAGGGACGCCTCGGCGCTGGGCGGGAAAGGAAGGGTCGGCCCCTCCTGCCCGAGCCCTTTTTCCAGCCGCTCCAGCGCCTCGACGATTCGATCCAGCCGGCGTCGAATCCCGAAAATAGAAAATGGGAGGATCGCCCAGGCCAGCCAGAGAAAAATGACCAGCGCCGCCAGGATGAGAACCAACGGGTGAACCGACCCACCCGGCATGTTGCCCTGAATGAAATCCACGAACTCACGACCCTCGGAAAGAACACCTGAAGCCCAATCTATCAAAACAACTTCCGGGGGACAATGAATTTCCTCCGGCCTCCCACTGCGCCAATCCGGCCGGGTTGACCGGCCGAATTGGCGCCGCGTATAGTTGAATCTGATACCCCACCAGGAGAGTATGGTTTCATGAAACCCCCTGAAAATGCTGAAACCCCGGCTGCGTTACTAAGGCATCTGCCCTCGGTAGATGAGGTGATGGCCCGCCTCCGGGAAGACGGGGCCAAAGACACACCCGGCGCCCTTCTGGCCGAAGCAGCCCGGCGGGCCATCGAGACGGCGCGCCGCCGCATCCTGGCGGGAGAGGGCGAAAAGAACGGTGCCCCGGCCGAAGACACCCTCCTGGATGATATCGCCGAAGAAGCCAAGACCCATCTTCTCGCCGACCGGCGCATGCACCTGCGGCCCGTGATCAACGCCACCGGGGTCATCCTGCACACCAACCTCGGGCGGGCGCCCCTCGCCCCGGCCGCCGTCCGGGCTGTCGCGGCCGTCTCCGAGAGCTACTCCACCCTCGAGTACGATGTGGCAGAGGGCCGCCGGGGAAAGCGCGCCGAAGCCATCGAGGAGCTGCTCTGCCGCCTCACGGGCGCAGAGGCCGCCCTGGTCGTCAACAACAACGCGGCCGCCGTCATGTTCGCCCTCCGGTTCATGGCCGAGGGCCGCGAGGTCATCATCTCCCGCGGGGAGCTCGTCGAGATCGGCGGCTCCTTCCGCATCCCCGACATCATGCGCCAGAGCGGCGCGCGGCTCGTCGAGGTCGGTGCCACCAACAAGACGCGCATCGAGGATTTCGAGGAGGCCATCGGCTCCGAGACCGGCCTCCTCCTCAAGGCCCACACGAGCAACTACCGCATCGTGGGCTTCACCGAGGAGGTGCCCCGCGACCGGCTCGCCGCTCTGGCCAGGGAAAAGGGCATCCCCTTCCTCGAGGACCTGGGGAGCGGCCTGCTTATCCCGGTTCCGGGCCTGCCGGCCGAGCCGACCGTCGGCGAGTCGGTGGCCGCCGGGATTGACGTTATCACCTTCTCCGGCGACAAGCTCCTCGGCGGCCCCCAGGCGGGCCTGGTGGTCGGAAAGGCCGAATGGGTGGACCGGATGAAGCGCCACCCCCTCATGCGGGCCCTCCGCCTCGACAAAATGACGCTGGCGGCCCTTGAGGCCACGCTGCGCCTCTACCTCGACCCGGAAACCGCCCTGCGGGAGATCCCTGTCCTGCGGATGCTCTCGGAGCCCGCCGAGGCCGGCGCCCGGCGCGCCGATGCGCTCCTCGCCGCCCTCGGAGAAGAGGCCGCGGCGCACCTTCGGCCCGAAAAGGTGGACACCATCTGCCGCGTAGGGGGCGGCGCCATGCCGACGGCGGAGATCAAGAGTTGCGCGCTGGCGCTCTCGCCGGCGGGCCTCTCCACCGAGGCGGCGGAGCACCGTCTGCGGAACGGCGCGCCGACCGTCATCGGCCGGATTCAGGAAGACCGCCTGCTGCTCGAGATGCGAAGCGTCCGCGACGCGGAAATCGAACCGCTGGCCCAGGCACTTCGAAACCTGGCGGCGTCCATCACCGCCGCATAATCTTTCACCTGAAAGGGAGCGTCTCATGGCCACAGTCAACTCCGGCGGCCTCGATATCGACTATGAAGTGCTGAACCCGGGATCTTCCGCCATCCCCGTTTTTTTCATCAGCGGCCTCGGCGGCGCCCGCGCATCATGGACGAACCAACTTGAGCCCTTCCAAAAGCGCGGCCCTGTCGTCCTGCATGATCACCGCGGCACGGGCCGGAGCGCGAAACCGCTCGGCGTCTACAGCGTCCCCGCGATGGCCGAGGATGTCGTCGCCATCATGAACGCCGAGGGCATCAAGCGCGCCCACCTGGTGGGAAGCTCGACCGGCGGGGCCATCATCCAGGTGATCGCCATCGATCATCCCGCGCGGGTGGCGAGCGCCTCCATCTGCAGCTCCTGGCCGAAATCGGACGCCTTCTTTCTCCGGCAGTTCCAGATGCGCAAGCGGATTCTCCTGGAGATGGGCAAGGAGGCCTACACCCTCTCCTCCTCTTTCACCCTCCACTCGCCGCCGTTTTTCGCAAAAAATTACGAGGCGATCGCCAAAAACGAGAAGGTGATGATCGAAAACGCGCCGCCCGATGAGGTGGTTGCCGAGCGTATCGACGCCATCATGGCCCACGATCAGATGGACCGTCTGGGCCGGATCAAATCGCCCACCCTGGTGCTCGTCGCGCGGGACGACATGGTGACGCCGCCCTACTACTCGGAACAGCTCGCCGAAAAAATCCCCGGCGCGGAGCTGAACGTCTTTGAGTCGGGCGGACATTTCGTGTACATCGCCGAAAAAGAAAAATTCAACCAGACCGTTCTCGGCTTCATCGGCCGCCATGACGCCGCCTGAGGGCGGAGCGCCAGAGAGATGACCGCGACCTTGGGCAAACGGAAACACCGTTCATGAAACACATCATCATCGGAACTGCCGGCCACATCGATCACGGGAAAACCTCGCTCGTCCGCGCTCTGACCGGCACCGACACCGACCGCCTCAAGGAAGAGAAAGAGCGCGGCATCACTATCGAGCTCGGCTTCGCCCAGCTCGACCTCGGCGAAATTCACGCGGGGGTGGTGGACGTTCCCGGCCATGAACGATTCATCAAGAACATGCTCGCCGGCGCGGGGGGCATCGATCTCGTCATGCTGGTCGTCGCCTCGGACGAGGGGGTGATGCCCCAGACCCGGGAGCATCTGGCCATCTGCCGCCTGCTCGGCGTTAAAACGGGCCTCATCGCAATGACGAAGACCGACATGGTGGACGCCGAATGGACGGAACTCGTCCGGGACGATCTCGCCGAATTCGTCAAGGGAACCTTCCTGGAGAAACGGCCGGTCGTTCCGGTTTCGGCCCAGACCGGCGCGGGCCTTGACGATATCCGCCGGGTGATCGCCGAACTCGCCGAGGAGATGAACCCCAAGAGCGACGCCGGCATCTTCCGCCTCCCCATTGACCGGGTCTTCACCATGCGCGGCTTCGGCGCCGTCGTGACGGGAACTCTCTTCAGCGGCAGCGTGGCGGTCGGCGATCAGGTGGTGGTCTATCCGGGCGGCCGTGAGGTCCGCGTCCGCGGACTCCAGGCCCACGGCGAGACGGTGGAGCGCGCCGGGGCGGGAACCCGGACGGCGGTCAACTTACAGGGGGTGGACCGCGAGGAGGTCCTCCGCGGGGATGTGCTCGGCCACCCCGGCGAGTTGAAGCCCACCTACATGCTCGACCTTAAGCTCGAGCACTTAGAGGATGCCCCCCGCCCGCTCAAAAACCGCGACCGCGTGCGTTTTCACGCGGGCACCTCCGAAATCATGGGGCGTCTTTCGATCATCGGCGGGGATACCATTGAGCCCGGCGGGAGCGGATATGCCCAGATCCGGCTCGAGTCGCCGGTCGCCCTTCTTCCGCGCGATCGGTTCGTCATCCGGAGCTACTCGCCGATGATCACCATCGGCGGCGGCGAGATTCTCGACGTGATGCCGCAGAAGCACCGCCGCCTTCGCCCCGCCTCCATCGCGCTGCTCGAAAGCCTGGCCGGCACTGACGAAATCGGACGCCTCAAGACGCTCCTCGGGCTCACGGGCGGAGCGGGCGCCGATGTGCGCGCCCTCATGGGCTGCCTGACGCTGACGCGGAAAGAATTGTTCCGGGAGCTCGAAGCGCTGGCGGAGCGGGGGGAGGTGCGCATCATCGACAAGGAAACGGGTCTTGCCCTCACGAGCGAAAGCTTCCGCGCCCTTCAGGAGAACATTCGAAAGACGCTGGCAAACTACCACAGAACCAACCCCCTCCGGCCGGGCGCGCCCCGCGAGGAGGTCCGGGGAAAAGCCGGCGGCGCGCGGGAGGGCGTCTTCGGGGCGGCGCTCGCGGAACTGGCCGCCGGCGGGGAGGTCCGGGAGGAAGGGGCCACGCTGCGCCTCGCCTCGCACGAGGTGCAGGTCGGCGGGGAACTCGCCAAGGTGAAGGACAAGCTCGCCGAAGCGTTCCGCGCGGCGCGCTTTCAGCCGCCGGCGATGGAGGAAGCCTTCGGGGCGGCGGGCGCCAAGGGAAACGCCGGCCCGGAGGCACTTCAGGTCCTGGTGGACGAGGGGGCGCTGATCCGTCTGAAGGACGGCATGGTCTATCACCAGGGAGCCCTTGATGAGGCCCGCAGCCAGCTGGAGGCCCACCTGATGGAGCACGAGGAAATCTCGGCCGCAGAGTTCCGCGACCTGCTCGGCATCACGCGCAAGCACGCCATCCCGCTGCTCGAGTATTTCGACACCGCCCGCGTCACCCTCCGCGTCGGTGACAAGCGGGTTTTGCGAAACCGCTCCGAAAAAAAAAGCGCCCCGCAAGGAGACTACTTTGTCTTTTGATACCGCGAAAATCCGCCGCCTCCGCGCGGGAATGCCCGCGCTCCAGGGTCAGGCCTATCTGAACTGGGGGGGGAGCGGCCCCAATCCCGCCCCCGTCCTCAAGAAGGTGCACGGCTTTCTCGACTGGGAAGCCGCCCTCGGGCCCTTCCACCCGGAAATCCGCGCGGCCTTCCTCGCCCTCAAGGGAGAGGTCCGGGCGAACATCGCCGGGGCGCTGGGGGCGCGGCCCGAGGAGATTGCCCTGATGGAGAACACGACCGACGGCATCAACATCGCCGCGGCGGGAATCGACTGGCGGAAGGGGGACGAGGCGCTCGTCAGCGACCTGGAGCATCCGGGCGGCTACCTCCCCTGGCTCCTCTGGGGGAAGAGAGCGGGGATCCGGGTGCGTCTCCTTGCGACGGGGGCGACGGACGAAGAGTTGCTGGAGAACCTGCATCGGGCTCTCGGCCCCCGGACGCGCGCCTTTTGCATCAGCCACATCGATTGGCTGGCG